>JBDWKL010000028.1 GCA_039973685.1 Hyphomicrobiales bacterium | reverse complement strand
TGTCCCCAATCAATTCATCGTCGACATAAACACGCACGGTTTCATCGGGGTCTGCTTTGCCAGCAACAAACAACGTGTCGTTTTCAACTTCAACGGCTTCTATTGTGATTGTTTTAAGAGGTTCAACGACCTTTGCAGGTTCAGGCTTCTTCTCTTCGATAATAGTTGCAACTCGCTCAACAGGAGGTTCCTTGACCACAGGCTCTGCAGCTGGCGCTGCGACTGTTGGTGTTTCTGGGCTTGAAGCTTCTGGAGCCTTGAGCGCTTCTGGTTGAACTGCTTCTGGTTGGGGCGCTTCAACAACCACTTCTTCTACAACAGGTGCAACTTCTTCTTGCTGCTCCAACAACAGGCGCGCGACCCGCTTTTTGCTTTCCTTGCGTGCTTCCTTCAATGGTTCTTGCACAACTTCTGGCGTTAGCTCGGGTTTGATTTCCTCAGCCGTAACGCTCTCAACAACCTCTTCAACCTTAGCAACAACGGTCTCTTCAACTGCAGGCTTGGCTTTTTCAAGTACGGTAACCGCGTCGGCAACTGGTTTAGAAACCGGTTTTGGTACATCTATTATTTCTGGCGCAGCAGCGACAACTTCCTTCGCAGGGGCTGCATCTACAACTTCTGGCGTTGGCTCTGGGTCTGGCGTGTTCACGACCACAACAGGTTCTGGCTCCGCTTTCGGTTTTGGCTTTTGCAAAATTTCAACAGGCTTACCTGACTCAACAAGGGCAACCAGCACGTCCCCTTGCTCTGGAATAGCAACCGCTACTTGTTGCTCAGACGTCACCGTCGTTCCATCTGAGAGCTTTGAGCGGATAGATATCTGGTTGTCTGCCCCTTTGAGCGGGGTATCAGGCAGAACAACGAAGGCTCCGGCATCATCTACCGTCGCCGTGCCGATAGGCTGTTCACCGTTCATGAGCGTAACCTCAGAGGTCGGCTCCGCCTGCCCAGCAACCAACATGCTGCCATCTTTTTCAACACGTACAATATCAAATGTGGGCGTTAGGGGTGCAGCGGGAGTTTCCTCAACTATCTTTGCGGCCGTCTCTTCTGGGGCTTTTTCAAGCGGCGCAGCTTTGGACGCACCTTCTTCAACGGTTTTTGGTTTTTTCAGCTCAGGTTCTGCAAGCTTCGCAATCTCTGTCTTTTGGTTTTCTTGATAGCGATCATAGGCAACATAACCACCAACGGCGGTCGCGCCTGCTCCAGCGATTGCAAAAAAAATCAATAATGGATTCACGAAACTATCCCAATCAACTCAATACTCTATATAATAGAGACACCATCCAACTTTTAGTAAAATACGTCGAGAGCGCGAAAAACACAAATTTGTGTGAAATAATCCCTCTTCCCCAAAAGGAGCTTAAAGAAAATGATTTCAAGTGTCTGTGTCTTTTGCGGATCAAGTCTCGGTAAAAATCCAATCCATGCCGAACAAGCGCTCGCCTTTGGCCATATTCTAGCGGAGAACAAAATTCGTCTGGTTTATGGCGGCGGCGACACGGGATTGATGGGCAAAGTAGCGCGCGGTGCACTGGACAATGGTGGCAAAGTCACTGGCATCATTCCTGAATTTCTAACCAGCAAAGAGCGGATCGGCGACAGCCTTGATGAGCTGGATGAAGTCATCATTACGCAGGATATGCACCAACGTAAAATGCATATGTTTGAAAAGTCAGATGCATTTGTCGCCCTACCCGGTGGCATTGGCACGCTGGAAGAGCTTGTCGAGCAGCTCACATGGTCGCAGCTCGGCCAACACGCAAAGCCTATCGTTGTTGCTGACTTTGGTGGGTTTTGGGCGCCTTTTTTTGAACTGGTCGATCACATGAAGGATCAATCATTCATAGGTGGTGACTTTGATGTGAGTTTTGGGCACGTCAAAACGGCAGAAGAAATTTTACCTGAGTTACAAAAATTGGCGTAGGGCAATCCTGCCTAGTCGCCAATTTCTTTATATAACTTGTAACGCATGGAATCGATCAGCGCATCAAATGACGCATCAATGATGTTTTCTGATACGCCAACGGTAAACCACTGATTGCCCTTACCGTCTCGGCTTTCTATCAAAACGCGGGTGATCGCGGATGTGCCGCCGTTTAATATGCGCACCTTAAAATCGACCAATTCCAAATCTTCAATTTGAGATTGGTATTTGCCAAGGTCTTTGCGTAGCGCTTTATCAAGAGCGTTGACTGGACCGTTGCCCTCCGCGACAGAATGAGACTCCTCACCGTCCATCAAAATTTTCACAACCGCTTCCGAAATAGTGACCTTGTCGCCAATCGCATTAAAGCGGCGCTCAACCATCACGCGGAAACTTTCCACGTTGAAGTAATCTGGCACGGTACCAAGACGACGACGGGCTAGCATCTCTAGGGACGCGTTGGCATCCTCATAGGAATAACCGCGACCTTCGCGTTCTTTGATTTCTTGCAACAACCCATCAAGGCGCCGGTCTTTGTGATCAACCTCAATACCCATGGTGGAAAGTTGAGAAAGCAAGTTTGACTTTCCCGCTTGATCAGACACCATGACATTGCGTTTATTGCCAACTGATTCAGGTGGCACGTGCTCATAAGTCTCCGGCTCTTTCACAATCGCTGAGGCGTGAATGCCTGCTTTTGTTGCGAATGCAGACGAGCCAACATAGGGCGCCTGACGATTCGGAGATTGGTTTAAAATTTTATCAAAAGCCTTTGATATTGAAGATATTTTTCTTATCTCTTGAATCGATACATTAAGTTCAAATTTCCTGGAAAATTCCTCTTTCAACAGCAATGTCGGCAATAGCGTTATTAAGTTCGCATTACCACACCGCTCCCCAATGCCGTTCAATGTTCCTTGCACATGACGCACGCCCGCACGGATGGCAGCAAGCGAATTTGCGACCGCATTGCCCGTGTCATTATGGGTGTGAATGCCAAGGTTAGATCCGGGCACAACCGTCTTCACATCAGCGATAATCGCCTCAATTTCATGGGGCAATGTGCCGCCATTTGTGTCGCATAATACGACCCATTGAGCGCCCGACTTATAAGCTGTTTCAGCAACACTTAAGGCATAATCTCGGTTCGCTTTGTAGCCGTCAAAAAAGTGCTCACAATCAAGCAAAACTTGCTTGCCGCGTTCTTGAGCAATGGTCAGCGTTTCTGAAATTGAGTCTAGATTTTCCTCATTGGTGCAGCCGAGAGCAACCTTCACATGATAGTCCCAAGCCTTCGCCACGAAACAAATCGCATCCGCTTCAGCGTCCAAAATCGCATTCAAACCCGGATCATTAGATACAGAAACACCCGCCCGCTTGGTCATGCCGAAGGCTGTAAATGTCGCCTCCTTCGTCCGCTTCTTTGAAAACAGCTCCGTGTCGGATGGGTTCGCACCGGGGTAACCACCCTCAATATAATCAACACCAAGGTCTTCCAGCATGTCGATGATTTGCAATTTTTCCTCGAGAGAAAAATCAACGCCGGGGGTTTGTTGCCCGTCGCGCAATGTGGTGTCAAAGATGACGATTTTTTCGCGTTCATTGCTCATCGTTTTAACTCCCACGTCGTCACGCGCTCACCAGTGTCAGCGTCTTTGCCGTCTTTAAGCTGAATGCCGTCTGCCAACAATTCATCACGGATACGGTCCGCCTCGCCCCAGTTTTTATCTTTAAAGTGCTGAAGCCGCTCTGCAATCAAGCTGGCAATAGCAGCTTCATCAACGCCGCTTGTATCTGCACTTGCAGGAAGCCCCATAAACTCCAGCGCCTCGCGAAGAGGTGCGCCAGATAAATCATTCAATGCATGAATGGCGGCACTGCTGTTTAGATCATCATGAAGAGTAGCGATGACAGTATCGAGACTGCCTTTGTCCTCTCCCTCATCCACACGGCGCTGCATTTTGACCAAGAGGTTCTCAGCTTCTTCCAACCGCTTCACGCTAAAATCAATCGGTTCACGATAATGGGTCATTAGCATTGCAAGGCGCACAATTTCACCGGCCCATTGGCGACCGCCGACTTTGTCTGTGTGCAGCACTTCATAAACAGTGATGAAATTGCCGAGCGATTTCGACATCTTCTCACCTTCAACCTGCAAGAAACCGTTGTGCATCCAAACATTTGCCATGCTTGGCACATCAAAAGCGCAGCAACTTTGGGCAATCTCGTTTTCATGGTGCGGAAAGACCAGATCAATTCCGCCACCGTGAATATCAAAGGTTTTGCCGAGATAACGCTCACTCATGGCCGAACATTCAATATGCCAACCTGGACGGCCATAAATGGCGATAGTTTCGCCTTTATAGGCAAATGATGCATCCCAACCGGGCGCCTTGTCATCTGATTGCTTCCAAAGCACGAAATCCGCTGGATTTTCTTTGTGACTTTCAACAGCAACGCGGGCACCCGCCTGCTGCTCATCCAATTTGCGGTTAGAAAGCGCACCGTATGCTGTCATGCTATCAACACTGAACAGCACTTCATTACCCTCCCCACCCTTGGCAACATAAGCATGACCTTTGTCGATGAGGGTTTGAGCAATCTGGATCATTTGCTCAATATTCTCAGTGGCGCGGGGCTGAACGTCTGGATCAAGACAACCGAGCGCGCCCATATCGTCCATGAATTGATTGGCTGTCTTTTCCGTCACTTCACGGATTGCCTCATTCAACGACATCTTGCCAGAGGAAATTGCTGCTCCGTGATTTTCCAAAGCACGCGCATTAATTTTGTCGTCCACGTCAGTGATATTGCGGACATAGGTTACAGCTTTATCACCATAAACATGGCGCAAAAGACGAGCGAGAAGATCAAACACGATGACAGGGCGCGCGTTGCCAATATGGGCAAAGTCATAAACTGTTGGTCCACAGACGTAGAGGCGCACATTTTCCGGATCAATCGGAATGAAAGACGCCTTCTCGCGACTCAACGTATTGTAAAGCGTGAGTTCTACCGTCATTTCTTCAATCCTCATTATCTCAAAAACACCACTAAATTAGCACAGCATTATATATCGCTTGCATCCTAGCCGGGCGTTCTTTGTCTGCATTTAAATAGAGAAAGGGAACGGCCAGCTTTTAGGAGCTAGCAGATAATAATGCCGCCAATAATGATGCATGCATAAGCATTTAAACCGTTCATGCAGGCACTTTTGCGCCATTCACCCCATTCCGTCAACCACTTGATTCTCCAAAACATGATTTGCAGCGATTAGCCAACCTGAATTTTATCTGAACAATGCTCTCACAATGAGTTCAGCGAGGGATTGCTACTATCCAGACACTAACACGAAACCGAAACTCAACTGAGGAGTTAAAGATGCTGTATTCTTTCCGTTCATTCTTATTATTGAGCCTTATCGTGGGAACAATTGGCCTCTACCTCGTAACCCTTGTGCAAGTGGTAAGTGAACCGAAGCCTGCATTCACAAAAATCCCAACTCCTACCGCCATCATCACACAAGCAACCACGTAGATTGGTCAGTTATTCTCGTGTTTTAGGAGTATGAGCTCTACACTTATTTTGAGTTGTTGCTGTGGAAGTCTCAGGGAAATGCTGATATTTGTGTTGCTCGATCAAAAAATGTGGCCGCAAATCAAACACCGATAGGACTTCTAATGTCTAAAGATGACGCAACGTTAAACGAGCTGGATCAGAACGCGCTTTTCTATCACGAGTATCCAATACCCGGAAAATTAGAAATCAGTGCAACGAAACCACTTGGAAACCAGCGCGACTTAGCCCTTGCTTATTCACCCGGTGTTGCGGCTCCTTGTCTTGAAATCGAGAAAAATCCCGATGATGCAGCGAAATACACGGCCCGCGCCAACCTTGTCGGTGTCGTCTCAAACGGAACAGCTGTTTTAGGATTGGGCAATATCGGCGCGCTAGCGTCCAAGCCCGTCATGGAAGGTAAGGCCGTTCTCTTTAAAAAGTTCGCAGGCATTGATGTTTTCGATATTGAGGTTGATGAAACTGATATCGATAAGTTCAGTGATGTTGTTGCCGCCATGGAGCCAACATTCGGCGGGATAAATCTTGAAGACATCAAGGCACCAGAGTGCTTTATGATCGAAGATCAGTTGCGCGAACGCATGAATATTCCTGTTTTCCATGATGACCAGCACGGCACCGCCATCATTGCGGCTGCAGCTGTTACCAACGCGCTTAGCCTTTCTGGCAAGAAAATGGGTGACATTAAACTTGTAACCTCAGGCGCAGGTGCAGCGGCCCTCGCCTGTCTCAACTTGCTCGTTAATCTAGGCGTTAAACGTGAGAACATTTGGGTGTCTGACATTGACGGCGTCGTCACGACTGACCGTAAAGAGAACTTAGACCAATGGAAAGCTGTCTATGCACAAGATACTGACGCTAAAACACTTGATGATATTATCGAGGGTGCGGACGTTTTCTTAGGCCTTTCTGCTGCCAATGTTTTGAAGCCTGAAATGGTGAAGAAAATGGGTGACACGCCGCTCATCATGGCGCTCGCCAATCCAAACCCTGAAATTATGCCAAATGACGCGGTAGCCGCTCGTCCCGATGCGTTGATTTGTACGGGCCGCTCTGATTTTCCAAATCAAGTAAATAACGTGCTTTGCTTCCCGTTCATCTTCCGTGGCGCGCTGGATGTTGGTGCGACAACGATCAATGAAGACATGAAAATGGCAGCAACCAACGCAATTGCGGCTCTTGCTCGTGAAGCTGTTGATGATGCCAGTGCTAAAGCAATGGGTGGCGAAATTCCACGCTTTGGTCCGGGCTATTTGATCCCCTCACCATTCGATCAGCGCTTGATGTTGCGCATTGCGCCAGCTGTTGCCAAAGCGGCAATGGATTCAGGCGTTGCTACCCGCCCGATCGCGGATTTTGATGCCTATCAAGCGAAATTAAACCGCTTCGTTTTCCGTTCTGGCATGGTGATGAAACCAATTATCGAACGCGCGAAAGCAGAGCCTGCGCGTATCATCTATTCAGACGGCGAACATGAACGCGTGTTGCGTGCTATCCAAGTGGTCATCGAAGATGGCTTGGCAAAACCGATTTTGATTGGTCGTCCGGAAGTCATTTCGCAGCGGATCGAGCGTTATGGTCTTCGTTTGAAGCCAGACGTGGATTTCGAAATTATCAACCCACAAGAAGACAAACGTTATCGCGAGTATGTGGAATTGATGCACGAATTGACAGGCCGCAAAGGTATCACCCCAATTGCTGCCAAAAACCTTGTGCGTACCAATACCTCTGTCATTGGTGCCTTGGCTGTAAAACGCGGCGATGCAGATGCGCTTATCTGCGGCCTTGAAGGACGTTTTGCCCGCCACCTCAAAGTATTCAACTGGATATTTGAACTAAGCGAACACGCCCATGACATCTCAGCAATGAGCTTGCTGATTAATCAACATGGCACATTCTTCTTTACTGATACCCATGTAACCATTGATCCAACGGCAGAAGAAATTGCAGAAACTGCTGTTATGGCTGCCGCAGATGTTCGACGTTTTGGTATCGAACCAAGGGTTGCTCTTTTGTCGTATTCGAACTTCGGATCGCGCGAAACAGCCGAAAGTCGGAAAATGCATAAAGCTCTGGAACTATTGCATGATATGGCGCCAGATATGATTGTGGATGGCCCAATGCATGCCGACGCGGCCCTCAAACCTGCTCAGCGTGATCGTGTTATTTCAAATTCACCGTTGGGCGATAAACCTGCAAACTTGTTCGTTTTCCCTGATTTGAATGCAGCAAATATCACGATGACAATGGTAAAAGGGATGACAGACGCGCTTCACGTTGGCCCTATTATGATGGGAACGAAGGAAGTTGCTCACGTCATAACACCATCCGTAACATCACGCGGTATCGTCAATATGACAGCGATTGCGGCGTCAAATGTGGCTGATAGAAAAAGCGAAGGATAAGTCTTCGCCTCGACTTGTAATGTAAGCAGCCATAATTTCACAACAATTAGTGTGTTGTATCGCTAATGTTGCCGTACGAAAAAAACGAAAATCGCTTGATCCGTTTAATCAAATATCAAGCGATTTTTGATATTGTGCCGTCAACAATTGATAGATTCGTTGAATGGTACTGAGTTTGATTTCATCAAACAGCAAATTTTGGCTGACTAAAAGACTTCCAAACATAAAGCCTTGGCTTGGTGTGACGGGGCTTGCTGGTGCTATCACGGTATCCATTAGCTTGTTTGGCAACGTTGATGATGCACATGCTGATATAAATGCCTGTCGGGCTTTGAAAACAGAACTAGCCTCCTTGCGCTCTCGTTCAGTAACAGCTGCAAGTGGTGGAAGCTCATCACAATCCAATCGCTTTGCCAATCTAGCCAAACGTCAGCAACGAGCTTTACGTTCTGCAGAGCGGGACGCTGTATCTCTTCGATGTGTAACGCGCTCAGGGAAACGGACAGGCAATGGGGCCGCCTCTTGCCCTGCCTTGATTTCAAAAATCAAAAAGATGCGGCGAAATCTGAATAAATTAGTCAAAAAACGCGATAGCGCTTCTGGCGGCTCATCACGTGGACTAAGTCGCGGCGATATTCGGGCAAAGAAACGCTTCTTAAAAAAGAAAATTTCACGTTTACGCTGCAACCAAATTGAACGCCAAGCAAGACGCGACATCAGCGAACAAAAACGTTCCGAACGCCGCAAAAAAAAGGGCAATAGTTTGCTTGCCCGTCTTTTTGGTCGTCAAAGCCGTTATGCAGAACCTGAAATTCAAGAACAAGAACAAGAACAGTCACAAGCGCGCGTGGTTGGCACTGTTTTCAGAACCCTTTGTGTTCGCATATCTGATGGTTATTACTTCCCACTGAGCTTCGCGACGGTCCGATCAAATTTCGATACTGATGAGGCTAAATGTAAGGCGAGCAATCCGAATGAAGAGTTACGTCTTTTCGTTCATAGAAATCCGAGTCAGGAACCAGAAGAGATGGTTGATTTGGCTGGATTAGCTTACACAAAATTGCCAAACGCGTTTTTGTACCGCACGAAATTCGTTGCCCCTCGCCGCTTTGCCAATGGAAATGGTTTGACGGTAGTGGCAGGTGTCACCCCCGGTCAATTGACCCAAGCTAATGACCCGCGTTTTGGCACGTTTCCAAACCTTTTTGGCAATACAGGTAAAATCATTGAAAAACCTGCGGCAAAGCCAACCTTCTTTTCTGATCCAGATACGGCCTTTTCCATTGCCGGCAATTTCACCCTTAAGCCTGTCAATAAAATTGAGAAGCCTAAGAATGATAAAATTGCTTCAGCGTCGAAAAAACTTCAAACGACAGACGGTGAGACTATTCGGGTAATCGGGCCAAAATTTCTTGACGCCCAACAATCGGTAAAACTGCTGCTAGCTCCGGACCAAATTCAAGTCCAGTAATCGCACGGCGAAGCGGCATGAACAATTGCTTGCCCTTGCGGCCAGTCGCCTCTTTCAGCGCCGATGTCCAAACACCCCAAGTACTGCCGTCAAACGGATCATCAGGCAAAAGCTCTTTGGCTTTTACCAAGAATTCCATGTCTTCGTCGGAAAACTCAACTTTTTGAGGCGTGTTTATGGCATCCCACCATTTAGAGACTTCGTTAAACACATCAAGGTTGCCTGAGATAGCATCCCAAAACGCTTCACCACCGCCGACACTTAGCGCGTCGAGACGTGGCTTAGCTTCTGCATAAGTGATCTTGTGAACCAATTGCGCGTTTAGCTTTTTAACGTCGTCTGGATCAAACTTCGCCGCACTCTTTGTAACGACCTTAGGCTCGAATAGTTCGACAAGCTCATCAAGCGTTGCCTTTGGCTCAACTGGCAATGACGTACCAATAAGAGTTGCCAAAGACGCCACAGAACCAGCCTCATAGCCTTCCTCGCGCAAGCTTTCTAGCGAGAGAGAGCCAAGACGCTTAGACAAGCCACCGCCTGATTTATCTTGCAGCAAATTGTGGTGGCCAAAGGCTGGCAGCTCGTCGGCACCAAGGGCTGCGAACACCATGAGCTGAACCGCTGTATTGGTCACATGGTCATCACCGCGCATAATGGTGGTGACACCCATATCAAGGTCATCCACACAAGATGGCAGCGTATAAAGATAAGTGCCATCGCCACGGATCAACACGGGATCAGACAGGGAAGACAAATCGGCTGTTTGTGGGCCACGAATCACATCATCCCAGCGGCTATCCACGCGCTTCGTATCAAACGGATCGCTGTCATAGTTCTTCAGCAAAAAGCGCCAATGCGGCTGCTTGCCTTCTTCAGCAAAACGCGCGTGATCTTCGTCAGTCAATTTCAAGGCTGAGCGATCATAAACAGGCGGCAATCCTCGTGAGAGGCGACGCTTGCGTTGGCGGTCTAACTCATCCGGTGTCTCATAGCAGCGATAGAGAAGCCCCTGCTCGCGCAATTTGTCTGCGGCTTCATCATAAAGCGCAAAGCGTGCGGACTGCTTCTCAATGCGATCGGGCACAATACCGAGCCAATCAAGATCAGCAGAAATTGCGTCTGCATACTCCTGTTTAGAGCGTTCGGCATCTGTGTCATCAAAGCGCAAGATGAACGAGCCATCGCGTTTTTTGGCATAGAGATAATTCAGAAGCGCCGTGCGGGCGTTTCCGATGTGAATTTTTCCCGTTGGGGATGGTGCAAAGCGTACTGTTGTCATGTTTGTCGAGTTACCGCGATATTGAGCAAATGTCCACGACGAATTAGTGCCTTTGCCACGAAGAACATAATGAGAGAGGCTACAAGGCAGTAAATCGCCATTACCTTAAGCTGAAATTCGAGATGAATGCCATAATCAATCAAGATACCTGTCGCCCCTGGACCGAGTGCTGAGGCGAATACGCCAAGAGCCACTACAATGGAGCGCACACTGCCTAAATACTTTGTGCCATAGATTTCTGGCCATAGGGTTCCAAGCATGGTGGATGACGCGCCATAACTAATGCCAAACATCGCCATAAAAACGAAAATGATGGCTTGGTTGTCGATGGAAGCGAGCAAGAAACTGGCGACAGCCATGGGCAACAAAACAACCGGCAATATGCACACCGCACTAAATCTATCAATGATAACGCCAAACAAAAGGGAACACACAACTGTAGAAATCGACATAACGAAAAATGATGAGGCGAAAATATTCGGCAACCAGCCTTTCACCTCAAGCAAATGGATTTGATGGAAATAAATTGTGGTACCAATAAAAGGAGCCGCAAGCACGACAATCATGACGAGCCAGAAATAAACATCTTGCATCACTTCGCCCCTCGTCCAGCTGTGGGCTGGGAGGTTTGTGTCTTCTTCTGTATTCAGCGCGCCTTGCGGTGCCCGCTCCTGCTTCATCACCCCATAGACGAGCGGTAACAGCAGCAATAAAGCGACAGCAGCAAACAGCCAGCTTTGCCGCCAACCAAAAAGCACCATTAAAGTAACAATCGCAATCGGTAAAACCGCTTCTCCCAGCTGTAGCCCAGAGGTAGCAATTGAAACGGCGCGGCCACGGTTTGAGGCATACCATCTGCCCATTGCCGTCATCGCGATATGGGTCATCATGCCTTGTCCGAAAAGGCGAAGGCCGTAGATCGCGATAAACAGCAAAACCAGTGTTTGCGCGTACCACATTAAAGCTGCGCAAAAAGCGAGACCTAGAAAGACAAGCAATACGGTACTGGAGACTGAGCGGAAATCAACAATACGACCTAGGAATGGCAAGGTCGCAGCACTTAAGAGTGTCGCACCCATATAAAGACCGCCAAACTCGCCATGCGACAACCCATAATCAGCCCGAATTTCTCCGCCAGATAGAGCGATGAAATAGGTTTGCCCTACGCTGGAGCAAAAACAAAGCGCGAAGCCACCAATGAGCCAGCGGGCGTTTTGTTGAAGGAAATGGATCAGTTGCATACCCAATTAATGGAACGCAAAAGCATCCATTGCAAGAATAGCGAATTCTGTGGATTTATGCAGCCGTTCGCCCTGCCCGTTCGATGATGCACCAAGGGCTACCATTAAAGGCAAAAAGTGTTCGGCAGTCGGGTGGTTCTCACGCACAAAGGGCGCTTTCGCTTCATAATCCAAAAGCTCATCAACGGCACCTGCAGCAATTTGCACATTCATCCAATCTGCAAATAACCGCGCCCATTCAACTTCTTCATCTTGCCTTTGATGTTTTAAACCGCCTGGTCCAAATAACTCAGCCAGATTGTGGGTCATAGAGCCTGAACCTATGACCAGAATTTCTTCATCCACAAGGGGGCGAAGGGCTTTACCGATGTTGTAGTGGTGCATTGCTGACATGTGTCTTTGCACTGAGAGTTGAACAATCGGTATGTCTGCGTTTTTGTATAACAGTGATAACGGTACCCAAGTGCCATGATCATATCCTCTCTTCTCAATTAAATCGCATTCAATGCCAGCATCTGCAATCAGGCTTGCTGCCTGCTTAGCCAATGCTGGTGCGCCTGGCGCGGGGTAAACAACATCATTCAAACGGCGATCAATTGGCCCAAAATCATAAATCATTTCGGGCGCAGGATCGCTTACGATGGCTGGGCGCTCTGTCTCAAAGTGAGCAGACGCAATAACGATACCCTTAGGCGGGGCAAAACCTTCCGCAGCTTTTTCAAGAAATTGCTTCGCCGCCGTGTCATGAAAAATCAGATCAGGCGAACCATGCGAGATGAATAGAGAAGAAGGCCGAGCCATGAATATTCCTTTGTTCAGCTAAAGAGAATAAATCATAATGGTAATTTGAGAAGATCAGTGATTGCAGACATATTGTTCACCGATAACAGAACAATCGCTGTTCTCAGTCAGTTCCGGGAATTGCGGCAAGCCATCATCTAACTGGTAATAATCCCCCTTATCCGTGCAATATATATGCGCTTGGAGCTTCAACCCTGTTGGTTCATTGACCGAGCCTGCAAGGATCGACATCGTTTCGCTGTCATCTGCAATCCAGAACAGCACCGAACCGCATATCCCGCAAAAGTGTCGTGAGGCAGAATCAGAAGCTCGAAAGACAGTGATGTTCTCCCCACCTTTGATCGTTACATCTGCCTTCTTGGCATTGGTCGCGGCATAATAATGGCCAGACTGTTTGCGGCATTGCTGGCAATGGCAAGCAACCACATCACGCATCGCCCCTTTGACCTCATATGTAACGGCCTCACAGTAACAGCCGCCAGTTCTTATCATTTCAGCCATATCACGATCCTCTTTTCGCTACCCTCTTTTCTGGGAGCCTAGCGAAATAACGCAATTCCACCAGTTTAAAAAATTGATGGATCGTTTCACAAATTTGAATGCTAAAGCCTGCGATGAACCGATCTTGATTTGACGGTGAAGGGTTTGATTTGGATTGTGTAGCCAACTCATGGAAAGGAAACCTCATGTTTCGCAAACTTCTAACTTTTACCTTTGCACTTGCCCTACCCACATTTCCAGCTTTGGCAGACAAAGTTACATTCCCGTCAGGCGACGGTCTTGAGATCACAGCGGATTATGAGAATGCGGCCAGCGCAACAACAATCGTGCTATTCCATCAGGCAGGTTCAAGCAGAGGCGAATATAAGACAATCGCACCGCGCCTTAACAAGCTTGGTTACAACACGCTGAGTGTTGACCTACGTTCTGGGCGTGCTTTTGATGGCGTTAAAAATGAGACGGCAGCACGCGGGGCGCAAGCGGGTAAAGGTAATAGCTTCTTAGATGCGAAACCAGATATGTTGGCTGCGATCTCCTATGCGAAAAAACTTTCAGGCACGAAGAAAGTCGTGATTTGGGGCTCATCTTATTCTGCCGCCTTAAGCCTTGTTATTGCAGGCGAAGGAAAAGCTAAAATCAGCGGTGCCCTCGCCTTTTCTCCTGGTGAATACTTGAGTGGCGTCTCCGTTGAAAGTGCTGCGCGCGGTATTTCCATTCCCACCTACATGAGCTCGGCCCGTTCAGAGGTTCGTCAATGGCAGCCATTTGTAAAAGCAGCAAGCAACATCAAAGCGGTTGGCTTTGAACCACAAGGCGGCGGGCGTCATGGTTCTTCGGCTCTTATAGAAGGCAGCTCACCAAACGCGGGTGAATATTGGCAGAGCGTCGAAGCCTTTTTGAAATCGAATTTTTAAAGGAGAATTTCCGATGAAACTAACACGTAGAAATTTCCTCACCACATCCCTAGGCTTTGCGCTGACAACGCTAACGACAGGCATTGCACTCGCGAAAGGCCGCACTTTCAATTCTGGCGGCAAAGCCATTCGCGGCTATGACACGGTTGCTTACTTCAAAGTTGGCAAGCCCGTGAAAGGCAAAGGTAAGTATTCAACCAAATGGCAAGGCGCTACATGGCAGTTTGCCAATCAAGAGAACTTGGACGCTTTCAAAAA
This sequence comes from Hyphomicrobiales bacterium, assembly GCA_039973685.1. Classification (NCBI taxonomy): domain Bacteria; kingdom Pseudomonadati; phylum Pseudomonadota; class Alphaproteobacteria; order Hyphomicrobiales; species Hyphomicrobiales bacterium. The sequence continues at coordinate 88,614 of JBDWKL010000028.1, read as the reverse complement.
ATCACCAAAGAAATATGCGCCGCTTTATGGTGGTTACTGCTCTTGGGCCATGTCGCAAGGACGTGTTGCCACCACAGTGCCGGAAGCATGGGATATTGTTGGCGGTAAGCTCTATTTGAATTTCAGCCTTGGCATTCGCAAGAAATGGCGCACCGATATACGCGGCCACATCAAACAGGCAAACCGCCATTGGCCCAAAGTATCCAAAACCCTTTAAACAAAACGGGCGCCCTAAATTAAAAGAGCGCCCGTTTTTAATTCATTTTGCAAGCAGACCTATACGGCGATCTTCACTGCACTCTCGTCACGGTCTTCTTTGATCAACTCAGCAACGAGGAACGCAAGTTCCAGTGCTTGGTGAGCATTAAGACGTGGGTCGCAATGCGTGTGATAGCGATCTTGCAGATCCGTATCAGAGATTGCGCGAGCGCCACCTGTACACTCTGTCACGTTCTTACCTGTCATCTCCACATGAATGCCGCCCGCATGGGTGCCTTCTGCTTTGTGGATGGCGAAGAAGTCTTTGACTTCAGACAAGATGTCATCAAACGGACGAGTTTTATAACCCGTGCTCGCTTTGACTGTGTTGCCGTGCATTGGATCACAAGACCAAACAACCGTGCGGCCAGACTTTTTAACAGCTTGCACAAGCGCTGGTAGATGGTTCGCCACCTTGCCCGCACCGAAGCGCGCGATAAGCGTGATGCGCCCTGCTTCGTCTTCTGGGTTCAATGTTTCAATCAATTGCACCAACTCATCTGGATCAATTGACGGACCGCATTTCAGACCGATTGGATTTTTGATACCACGGAAATATTCAACATGGGCATGATCTGGTTGGCGTGTACGATCACCAATCCAAAGCATATGGCCTGATGTTGCGTAATAATCGCCTGACGTTGAATCAACCCGCGTGAAAGCTTCCTCATAGTTCAACAACAACGCTTCGTGGCTGGTGAAGAAGTTTGTTGAACGAAGCTGAGGCGCGGTGTCGGCATCAATACCAACAGCCTTCATGAATTGAAGTGCTTCGCTGATTTTATCAGCAACATCTTTGAAACGATCAGACTGCTCGCCTTCAACAAAGTTCAACATCCAGCCGTGAATGTGCTCAAGGTTGGCATAACCACCCTGCGCGAATGCACGAAGAAGGTTCAACGTTGCCGCAGACTGGCGATAAGCCATAACCAAACGCTCAGGGTCTGGCACGCGTGATGCTTCGTTGAAGTCAATGTTGTTGATTATGTCGCCGCGATAGCTTGGCAATTCAACGCCGTCGATGGTTTCTGTCGGAGCAGAGCGAGGCTTTGCGAACTGGCCAGCAATACGGCCAACTTTCACAACAGGCTTGCCTGCGCCATAAGTTAGCACAACCGCCATTTGCAAGAACACGCGGAAGAAATCGCGCACGTTGTCTGGGTGGTGCTCAGCAAAGGCTTCAGCACAATCACCGCCCTGAAGCAAAAACGCCTCACCGCGAGCAACCTTGCCCAGTCTCTCTTTTAGCTGACGTGCTTCACCTGCAAATACAAGAGGTGGATAGCCTGCAAGACGGCCCTCATAGTCTTTCAACCGGGCTTGGTCTGGGTAATCAGGCACTTGAAGGATTGGTTTATCTCTCCAAGATGAAGGCGTCCACTTGCTACTCATTGGTCTAACTCTTTTATCTTTCTAGCTTTTTACAAACTAAACAATAATCACGCAGGCGTTATATACAACTCCGCCCACTATTTCCAGCATACATCGTATGCTTTTAAGTGCGCGTCAATCAATTCAGTCTCATGAACGCTTAATTTGATCGCTCTGGGGTAAATTGGTTGGCTGCGATCATTCAAAATCGGCACGTGCCAGCCATCCGTCGTTTCAAAAAACGCTTCAAGCGCTTCTTCGCCAAACCGATGAATAACGCCCTGCAAAACACAATCAATATATGAAAGACAGATCGGGGATTCCATGCTGCCCCATTCACTGTGTTCTTTCCGTGCTTGATAGACATAGGAAGAGTGCTTTTGGCCAGTTTGTGCTTCAACTTCAACGCTGAGGCGCTGATACCGCACTTCGCGTTGGTCAAGGCTTGCAAGGTTCTCAGTGGGTTCTTCCACCAAGACACCTGCAATGGAGCAAGTGGGGTCTGGCCTAACGCTTAAGGCGCATATGTTGTGCTTAGCGCCCCACGACAGGCTCAATTCCCCCGTCACCCGCCATTCGCGCCGCCAGCCGTGCAGAACGGCATTTTGTGCGGTCAATGCAGGTGGGCGGGTTTGGTCGTTGATGAGTGAGCCGTAGCCAAAATATTGGAATGTCTCACTCATCTTGTTTTCAACGCTTTGAATTGCCGCTATTTGCGGATTTGCTTCGTTGGTGAGCGCATGGTCACCAATTCTTCTGATGCAGTTGGGTGCACGGCCATGGTGTTATCAAAATCAGCCTTGGTTGCGCCCATCTTCACAGCAACGCCTACAAGCTGTGACATCTCACCAGAATCTGGACCAACAATGTGACAGCCCAGCACCTTGTCGCTGGCAGCATCAACGATGAGTTTCATCAACATTTTCTCATCACGGCCAGGAAGAATGTTCTTCATCGGGCGGAAGGATGAGCTGTAAATGTCGATGTCACCATATTCTGCTTCAGCTTCTTCTTGGCTGAGGCCAATAGTGCCGATTTCTGGTTGAGAGAAAACAGCAGTCGCAATGTCTGAATGGTCCACAGTGATGTCTTTGCCGCCATAGACTGTATCAGCAAAAGCATGGCCTTCACGGATCGCAACAGGTGTAAGATTGACGCGGTCTGTTACATCGCCAACCGCGTAAATGCTTTCAACGTTGGTTTGTGAATATGAATCAACCTCAATGGCGCCGCCTTTGTTGAGCTTCACGCCTGCTTTATCAAGGCCAAGGCCTTCAATTGCAGGGACACGGCCAAGCGCTAGCATAGCTTGATCAACAACCATGTTTTTGCCGTCTGTCGTGGATATGTGAAGGCCATCTGCCTGCTTGTCGACGGCCTCGATGCTGTCATTCAAGATGATGTTGACGCCCTTCTTGGTCATTTCATCAAACAAGAATTGGCGCACTTCATTGTCAAAGCCGCGAAGGATTTGGTCGCCGCGATAAATGAGGTGAGTTTCCGCGCCTAGGCCATTGAAGATACTGGCAAACTCAACAGCGATGTAACCGCCACCGGATACAATCACGCGCTTTGGCATTTCATCAAGATGGAACACTTCGTTGGAAGAGATTGTATGCTCGATCCCTTTGATACCAGAAGGCATACGCGGTGTGCCGCCGGTTGCAACGAGAATGCGTTCTGCTGTGACTGTCTTGCCAAGGCCAACAAGATTGACCGTATGAGCATCCACCAATTCTGCGCGGCTATCGAAGATTTCAACGCCAGAACCAGCGAGGTTTTTGATATAGATGCCATTCAAGCGGTCGATTTCAGCATCTTTATTCGCAATCAATTTGCCCCAATCAAAACTGCTTTCAGGTTTTGACCAGCCATAGCCTTCTGCATCTTCGAAATATTCAGGAAAATGCGAGGCGTAGACCATAAGCTTTTTCGGCACGCAACCGCGGATAACGCAGGTACCGCCAACGCGATATTCTTCTGCAACAGCAACCTTTGCGCCATGAGTAGAAGCGATACGTGCCGCTCTTACGCCACCAGAACCTGCTCCGATCACGAAGAGATCGTAGTCATAATCAGCCATTGCATTATTCCTTGTCTTAAAGCCGCCCGTCTCTTTTGTTGGGAGGCCGTGTTAAAATTTTCGCTAAACCTAAGCTTTGCGAACTATATAAGCAAAGTTTAGAGTTGATGCCCCTGCTTTTTGAGTTTTTCTGTTACTGCGCTCACCATTTCGGCCCCCATCTGCTGACCCCATTGGCGTGCAATGTCGAGACCTGCGGCAATCAATTCTGTGTTAGCCTTCGCAAGTTTTGTCCCTGTTGGCGTTGCGTAAAAGGCTGATATATCTCGCAATTCCTGTTCATTAAAGCGTTCTGCCCAGTTTCTCGCGATCAATAAATCAAGCTCCGCTTGACGTTCCGCCAATTCGAGAGCCACTTCTTCGACGGCGCGTTCAATTGGGTCTTTCAATTTAGGCGAACGTTCAATCAACCGCGCTCTTACCCGTCGCGCTAGATTGGGAAGCACTTCGCCAAAGGCGCGCGTGGTTCTGCTTATATAAACCGCCTCAAAGGCAATGTTCAAATGGCGTTGCGCTATTTCTGTTTTTTTGGGCTGTTCCGCATTTTTGTCGGCATCTTGAGCCACTGCACTATTCGTCGCAGCAATAAAAGTCAGCACCAACAATATAGCGAAATATCGAAACACGAACCGCGTCCTTTAATATGATCTAATCAGCGGCGAAGCACTTTAACCCCATCCGGCGATGAGACAACGGCCGCTTGTGCAATATTGAGGAAGAAACCATGCTCAACAAGGCCCGGCACGCTGGTTAGGCGCTCTACCAGACTGGTTGGATTTTCAATCAATCCCATTTTTGCATCAAAGATGAAATTGCCACTGTCCGTTACAACCCGCTTGCCATCACGTTCGCGCAAAACTAGCTCACCGCTCAAGCCTTCAGCTTGAAAGGCTGCTTCTAGCCCGTCTTTGGTGGCTTGAAGGCCAAATGGCACGACTTCGAGCGGGATTGGAAACGCGCCCAATGTGTCGACCACTTTGCTATCATCTGCAATCACCAACATGCTTGAAGAAGCACAAGCGACGATCTTCTCACGCAGATGAGCCCCGCCCCCACCTTTAACAAGGCTTAGCTCTGGCCCAATTTCATCGGCACCATCAATGGTGAGGTCAAGCTTTGGTGTTTCATCAAGTGTTGTAAGCGGAATGTTGTGCTCTTTGGCAAGTTTTGTTGTTGCCTCAGAGGTTGGCACACAGACGATATCAAGCCCATCCGCCACTGCCGCACCAATCAGATAAACCAGCTCATTGGCGGTTGACCCTGTACCAAGGCCAAGCTTCATGCCGGGCTTAATCCATTCCATTGCAGCTTCCGCTGCCATCTTCTTGAGGTTTACACCCATCACTTAACGCACCCTGTTTGATTACTTGTCGAGGCCAGACATCAGCATGTATTTCATCTCGATGAACTCTTCGACACCATGATGCGACCCTTCACGGCCTATGCCAGATTCCTTCACGCCGCCAAATGGTGTTTCGGCTGACGCCAAGATACCAACATTTATCGCGACCATGCCGTATTCCAATTCTTCCGCAACACGCCACACACGGCCAATATCGCGGGAATAGAAATAAGCAGCCAAACCAGCAGACACGTCATTGGCTAGGCCGATCACCTGCTCTTCTGTGTCGAACTTGTAGACGGGCGCAAGTGGGCCAAAAGTTTCTTCCGTGCTCACACGCATTTCGCGGGTCGCGTTGGCAACGATTGTTGGCTCAAAGAATGTGCCGCCTAGATCATGACGATTTCCGCCCGTTAGCAATTCACCGCCTTTTTCAAGCGCGTCTTGCACGTGGCTTTCGACCTTCTTCACCGCATTTTCGTTGATAAGCGGGCCTTGTGTTACGCCTGCCTCAGTACCATCGCCGACTTTCAAGTTTTCAACGGCGACTTTCAACTTTGCCAAATACTCATCATAAACACCCGCTTGGGCGTAGATGCGGTTTGCACAAACGCAGGTTTGGCCTGCATTTCTAAATTTAGAAGCAATCGTGCCTTCAACCGCTGCATCAATATCTGCGTCATCAAACACGATGAACGGCGCGTTGCCACCAAGTTCCATACCAACGCGTTTCACGGTTCCAGCGGCTTGTTGCATCAAGAGCTTGCCGACTGCGGTTGAGCCCGTAAAGCCAACAAAGCGTACGGTTTGATTTTCGCACATTTCCTTGCCGATTGCTGGCGCGTCACCTGTGATAATATTCAACACACCTGACGGCATACCCGCACGCTCTGCAAGCACTGCAAGCGCCAGTGCTGTCAACGGTGTATCTGGTGCCGGTTTGATGACTGCTGTACAGCCAACTGCCAAAGCCGGAGACACTTTGCGGGTAATCATCGCGGCTGGGAAATTCCAAGGGGTGATCGCCGTAACAACGCCGATTGGCTGCTTGGTTACGAGTACACGGCTATCTGGTTTAAATGTAGGGATTGTCTCACCATAAATACGGCGGGCTTCTTCTGCATAAAATTCAACGAAGGAAGCAGCATAACCAATCTCACCCTTTGATTCGGCCAAAGGTTTGCCCTGCTCTGATGTCATGATCATCGCCAAATCATCGACGTTGTCCATAATCAAATCATACCATTTACGCAAAATAAGGCCGCGCTCTTTGGCCAGCATTTTGCTCCACGGTTTAAAAGCAGCATGAGCACTTTCAATGGCAGTGCGGGTTTCAGCGGTGCCAAAATTTGGCACTTTACCAATCACGTCGCCATTTGCAGGATTGGTAACAACGTCAACACCATCGCCGACCCACGCGCCATTTATGTAACATTGGTTCTTCAATAGGCTTGGATCGTTCAACTGCATTTTCTCGCTCCCGAAAATATTGTTCCTTAACCCCACTATCACGGAGATCGCTACCACGCCAAGAAAAATGCGGACTGTTGAACAAAGAAACTTGCGAGGCTCAACGCCATGCTGTAGCCGAGAAGTCTAAGTTCCCCAACCAAAGGACTTCTCATGCCTTCTCCAGCCCTACTAGATAAGTCAATTGTCGTTTTTGATCTCGATGGAACCCTTGTTGATAGTGGCCGAGATTTAATCGCCACATTAAACCGTGTGATTGCAACTGAAGGTCTTCCCGCCATCGCAGATGAGCATGTTGGGCACCTTGTTGGACAAGGCTCGTTGAAAATGTTGGACAAAGCTTATCAACATTATGAACGACCGCTGGAAGGTGATGTTAGAAGCCGACTCCATAAGATGTTCTTGGAAAGTTATGAAGCCAATATCGCTGTCCACACTATTCCGTTTGAAGGGGTTATCGACACGCTGGAAGCGCTGAAAGCAGATGGTTGGATTTTGGCTGTATGCACGAACAAGTATGAAGGTATGTCCAAGAAGCTGCTGAAAATTCTAGAAATGGACCATTATTTCGCAGGCATTTGTGGTTCAGACACCTACCCCGTTAGAAAGCCAGACCCCAAGCACTTATGGGGAACCATCGAAGATTGCGGCGGCGCTTTTAACCGCGCTATTATGGTGGGTGACAGCGCGACTGACGTGAACACAGCCAAAGCCGCCGATATTCCCGTAATTGGCGTGCCGTTTGGTTATACGGATATTCCTATGAAAGACTTGGAACCAACCCGCTTAGTTGAGCATTACCGCGATATGAGAGCTGCAATCGATTCCATCGCGGCTGATTTCACATAAAAAAACGGCCCCATAAGGGACCGTTTTAAAATTCGTCTTGAACCAGCTTACGCTATTAAGCAGATTTACCGATGCAAAAATGACCGTGGCGAACGTCTTTAATGTTCATTGCCAAACGACGGGTCATTGATGTTGTCCAATAGTAACCGTAATCGCGCTCACATTTGTCTTCAAAACCGCAGCGTTTGAACATGTCTTCCCAACCCTTTTCAGAGTGGAAGCAAACACCAACACCAGCCGTATTTGCACGGCTCTTAATTGCTTTTACGACAAGTGGATTGCGGCAAGCGGTGAGCTCATAAACCAAACGAGACGGCGTGTCGCTGCCGATCATGCTGTTATACATGTTTTCGCCAACAGAGATGACGCCACGGTCTGACAAGATATTGCCGAAACGCGTGATCATTTCTTCTTGGTTACGCACAGTGTCTTTGTAATTGTCTGCAACAAGGTGATGAAGCAGCCAGTTTACAGAAATAATGTCGAACTTTTGACCCGCAAGGATTTCGTCCGCTTTCATCACATTGCCTTTGACAAGTGTTTTGCGGTCGTCTTCCACGTTACGATCAAGAAGATAATCAGAGATATCAAGCAGGGTCACTTCTGCGTTTGGCATGTTGCGCAAAACCCAATCAGAGAATGTGCCGTTACCACCGCCAGCGTCTAGTACGCGGACTGTATCCTGACCTGGAAATAGTTCTTTGTAACGCGCGAGCTTTTCTGTGTACTCAAGCGGCGTGTGATATTCGACGTCAAACGCCGCATTTTGATCCTCGTCGAGGAATTCCAAGTTATCAGTGGTTTCAGCGATTGCCATACTCAATTCCCATATAAAATTTACCGTACCCTGACACGGTTGTATCAAACGCTTCTTGACCCTCTGTTTATAAACTCGGTTAATTATGCACTAACGCGCTTGCCGCCCTTACTCGTTCTCACAGTCTTCAGTGAGACAACTGGCTTATTGCTAGCGATGTCGTTTTTAAAGTGATTAATCAGGCGGGCAAGCGGCATAGGCTTCGCAAACAAATAGCCCTGCCCAACGTTGCACCCTGCTTCATACAACATGCGCGCTTCTTCTTCACTTTCCACCCCTTCAGCGACAGTACTGTAATTCATCGCCTTCGCCATCGCGATAATAGTTTCGACGATAACCTTTGAATCTTGCTCATGGCACATGGTGGATGTGAAGGAGCGGTCAATCTTGAAAACATCAAACGAAGCACATCGCAATTGTGAAAGGTTGGAGTATCCGGTGCCGAAATCATCAATAGCAAAACGAACACCATCTTCTTGCAATGGCGCTATTTGCGCTGCACTCGCATCAGGGTCTGAAAGCGCAACAGTTTCTGTAATCTCAAGTTCCAACATGGATGGCGGCAATTGCGCCCCAACTAATGCTGCTCGAACCTCCTCAACAAAGTTGGCATCTTCTAGCTGAACCGCAGATACATTGACGGCGATTGGTACTTTGTATCCGCGTCCATACCAATGAGCAGCGGCAGCAATTGACCGCTTTAACACCCAAAGGCCCAATTCATTGATCAATCTGCTCTCTTCCGCAATTGGAATGAATTCAGACGGCATGATCATGCCACGATCTGGATGTTGCCAACGCACCAAAGCTTCTGCTCCAACAACGCGGCGGCTATTTAAGCAAACCTTTGGTTGAAAAACGAGAGACAGAGCGTTGGTCTTTAACGCTTTGCGCAAATCAGCCTCGAGAACCATTCGAGTTTGTGCTCTTTTATCCATGCATTCAGCGAAAAACCGATAGGAAACGCCAGGCTGTCGCTTGGCGTGATACATGGCAAGGTCCGCAGCGCGTAATATATCGCACAATGTTTCACCATCCTGTGGGCAAATCGCCACCCCACAACTAAGGCCCACTGTTATAGAATGGTCATTTACCCAAATAGGCTCATGCATCGCGCATATCATCGCCTCAACAATCAATTCAATATCGCTGGTGCGCTTTATATCTTGCAATAACAACGTAAACTCATCCCCACCGAAACGACTTAAAATCGCTCCATTGGTGATTTCATCATGATAACCGCAAGCTGACTTTTTGTTCTCTGACCGATTGAGATCACAAACAACTTTATTTAAGCGGTTTGCGACTTCTGCCAGCAAATAGTCGCCAGCATCATGGCCCAACGTGTCGTTGACCCGACTAAAATCGTCGATATCCAAAAAACAAACCGCAAATTTTGTACCAGCGTTTTGCTGTTGGAAATGCGCTGCTTCCATATGCCTGTTGAACAAGGTGCGATTAGAAAGGCCTGTGAGGCTATCTTTATAGGCAAGCGACTTTATTCGATTAATGCTATCACTAAGCTGCCCTGCCATATTCATAAACGTGTGGCTTAAACTTGAAATCTCACGGAACCGACTGTGTTTGATTTTTATATCAAGATCACCCTCAGCAATCCGTTCGCTTGCCAGTTTCAGTTCATCGAGCGGCTGAATGACCCGTTTTATCATGAAAATAACCAGTAAGATGATAATGAGAAACATCGGCAATGTGGTGAGCAATTCGCGCTTTAAGATACTGGGCAGCAATTGCCAGCGGCCTTCCATGTGCCATCCAATATAAATCGCCCCTGCCCGCTTCTCATCAACCAATACTGGTATGACTACATGATAGGCACCCTCAGTTAGTGTCGCTGACGGAATAAACTGTATTGCGTTATCGGCTAAGAGCTTTTCAACCAAGGCCTCACTTGCCGGCTTAAAATGAGCAAGCTTCAAGTCCTCGATTAAGGTCGACGTGACTGCGATGTAATTTACATTTGGCCGCTTAGACACCTCATCGAGCAATTCAGACAAATCATGGATTGTGTAATTTTCTAAGTGCGTGCTGGTTGAACGCGCGAGTAATTGGCTAAACACATTTGCCTGCGACATTCTAAGTGCATGATTTTTTTGCAGCTCAGCTCTGGTATCTATCCACACAGCGAGGAAAGCACAGCCAATCACGATCACACTGACCAGTAAAACAAATTGAAGTTTGAGACTTCGAAAAACGTCTATTAGGCGGAATACGCTGCCGTCATTGTGTTTATCGGCTAATTTAAAAGGCGCTAAGGCACGCAAAAGAGCTTTTTGAACCATTGAATTCGTCCATCAAAAAGCCACCTTGATCAGAGAAACTACACCATAAAGGATGTTTTCCTAACATAAGTTTTATAACATAGAGAAAATTAGCTTGATTCCATAAATAGAGACAATATAAGAACACGCCTTATAGGTTGTTCCTTCTTTGTTCTTTACATATAACATATTGTGGATATAAATGGGTACGATACGGAACAAAAACCGTACAGATTTTTTTATCTGGGGGTGTAGCGCAACAATGCGCGAGTCAGATACTGGTTGTTAACTTTTTTGATGGCGAAAATTCTTTATGAGTGCAGAAAAATTTCAAGACCTATTTTCTAGTGTCCCAGCGGATATTACGGATTTACCGCCAGCAACGCCGGCGGCACCTGAACCTGCGCCTAAATCTACACCTGAGACGGCCGCTGACGTGACACCTGCGGCTGAACCGCAAAGCGCGCCGCAAGCTAAGGCGCCTACGCCAAAAGCAGCAAAACCAAGTCTACCAAAAGCCACCCCTGCAGCCAGCAAACTTAAAGCAAGCGCTGAGGGCGATTATACGGCGGCTGATATTGAGGTTTTGGAAGGTCTGGAACCAGTTCGCCGTCGCCCAGGCATGTATATTGGCGGTACAGACGAAAAAGCGCTGCATCACCTATTTGCTGAAGTCATCGACAATTCAATGGATGAGGCAGTTGCAGGCCATGCAAGCTGGATTGAAGTTGAGCTTCATGATGATGGTTCTCTCTCCATCACTGATAACGGTCGCGGCATTCCAATCGACCCACATCCAAAATTTAAAGATAAGTCTGCGCTCGAAGTCATCATGACCACGCTTCACGCAGGTGGTAAGTTTGATTCCAACGTTTATGAGACATCCGGTGGTTTGCACGGCGTTGGTATTTCCGTTGTAAACGCGCTTTCAGACCGCTTGGTCGTTGAAGTTGCCCGTAACAAAACGCTCTATCGCCAAACCTTCTCGCGCGGTATTGCTCAAGGCGGCATCGAAAATCTAGGCGCAGTGCATAACCGTCGTGGCACCAAGGTGTTGTTCCACCCAGACGCTGAGATATTTGGACCACGCGCTAAGTTCTCTCCTGCCACCCTCATGCGCATGACGCGCTCTAAAGCTTATTTGTTTGGTGGCGTAGAAATTCGCTGGACATGTGCGCCCGAACGCCTTGGCGACAATGACCCAACGCCTCAAAAAGCGACATTCCACTTCCCCGGCGGCTTGGCAGACTTCTTGTCTGAGAAGCTTGGCAGCGAGAAAAAAGTTATAGACGAACCGTTCGCGGGCAAAACACCAAAAGTAAGCGGTCACGGCGCTGTTGAATGGGCCGTCGCATGGTTTGCTGGTGATGGCTATGTCAATTCATATTGCAACACCATCCCAACACCCGAAGGCGGCACCCATGAGACCGGCCTTCGCACAACATTGCTGCGCGGATTGAAAAACTACGCAGAACTAACCGGCAATAAAAAGGGTTCGCTCATCACCAGTGATGACATCATGACCTCAAGTGCCGCCATGCTTTCCGTTTTCGTACGCGAACCTGAATTCGTTGGCCAAACCAAAGACAAACTCGCCACCACAGAAGCAAGCCGTATCGTTGAAAACGCTGTACGCGACCAATTCGACCATTGGCTCACAGGCTCACCTAATCAAGCAAATCGATTGCTTGAATGGGTGGTCGATCGCGCCGAAGAACGGTTGAAACGCCGTCAAGAACGCGAAATCAACCGTAAGTCAGCCGTTCGCAAACTTCGCCTACCGGGGAAACTGGCCGACTGTAGCCAAAACTCTGCGGCAGGCTCTGAAATATTCATCGTGGAGGGCGATTCTGCGGGTGGTTCTGCCAAGCAAGGCCGCAACCGGAAGAACCAAGCGATCCTGCCACTGCGGGGTAAAATCTTGAACGTTGCCAATGCAGGCCGCGATAAACTGGCAAGTAATCAGCAGCTCACAGACCTTATGCAAGCCCTTGGTTGTGGAACAGGCTCCAGATACCGCGAAGATGACCTGCGCTACGAGCGCGTTATCATCATGACAGATGCAGACGTGGATGGAGCGCACATTGCCGCCCTGCTCATCACCTTCTTCTTCCAAGAAACACCCGACCTTGTGCGCAATGGCCACCTGTTCATGGCCGTGCCACCGCTTTATCGCATCAGCCAAGGCGGCAAAACGCTTTATGCCCGCGATGACATGCACAAAGATGAGTTGCTGGAAAAGGAATTCAACGGTCGCGGTAAAATAGATATTGGTCGCTTTAAGGGTCTTGGCGAAATGCTGCCAGCTCAGCTTAAAGAAACCACTATGGACCCAAGCAAACGCACCTTGCTTCGCGTTGAAATTGTTGACCATGCCGATGGCGAAACAGCCGACGCCGTCAATCGCCTCATGGGCAACAAACCAGAAGCACGCTTCAACTTCATTCAGGAAAATGCTGAATTTGTTGATGACCTCGATATTTAAGCGCATCAAGCTAAATTAATGACATCATTGAGCTTTTAGACGTCACCTTTTGCGTATTTCGGCACGCAAAAGGATAAGTGTGCTTGTCATTACTCTTCCCACGCGCAAGTATACCCTACGACTAAACGCACATAACGATTTAGGGAGATACGATGTCTTTAAGAAAAACACTTTACGCCGGCGCTTTTGTTGGTTCGATGTTCGCTTTTGGCTCTCAGGCACATGCTGCTTGCGGAGATGTTTCAATCACAGAAATGGACTGGGATTCTGCGCGCGTTGTAACCGCTGTATCTAAATTCATTTTGGAACAAGGCTATGGCTGCAAACTAACGATTGTCCCATCAGCAAGCACCCCTGCCCTTGCCTCTGTCTCTGAGACGGGTGAGCCAGATATTCTAACTGAAATTTGGACAAACGCAGCGCCTGCCTACGAACCATTGATTAAAGACAAAAAGATCGAAGAACTGACTGAAGTTCTCTCTGACGGTGGTGTTGAAGGATGGTGGATTCCAAACTATCTACTCGAAAAACACCCAGAGCTTGCAACGATTGAAGGTATTGTGAAAAACCCAGAACTTGTTGGCGGTCGTTTCCACAACTGTCCTGTTGGTTGGACATGCCAAGTCGTCAACACAAACATGGCGCTTGGTGCCAAGTTGAAAGAAAACGGCATCGAAGATTTCATCCACGGTTCGGGTGAAACACTTGCAGCTTCTATTGGTTCAGCATTCGCTGCGAAAGAACCTTGGTTCGGCTACTACTGGGCACCAACATCAATCCTTGGCAAATATCCAATGACATTGGTGAATTTGGGTGAACACAGCGCAGAAGGCCATGCCTGCAACAGTAAAGAAGAATGCGCGACGCCGTTTGTTGGCGCTTATCCAAAAAGCATCGTCACAACCGTTGTGTCCACGTCATTTGGCAAGTCACACCCCGACATCAAGGAACTTATGAGCAAAGTAAGTTTTACCAATGAGCAAATGGGTACGATTCTCGCTTGGAAAGAAGACAACAAAGCATCCGCAGATGAAGCGGCTGCCCATTACCTAACAACTTACTCAGATGTTTGGAAAAACTGGTTGAATGAAGATGCATCAAAAAAATTGGGTGCACTGTTTAATCTATAAACCACTAAACCTGACTGTTTTGACGGCAACGTGTTTCTTTGTCGCGAGGCAGTCAGGTTTGCCTCTTTCTAGGAAGAGCTAATTCGCTGAAAAAAATCAACAATCTCAACTTTTAATTACCCCTTCTCACCATCTGTCCTTGTTCGAAATGAAACCGAATCAGGTCATTTTGATCATCAAATTATTTTTTTTGAGTGCTTTTCAATATTTCGCTTTGCAACCACTAAAACCTTTGTTATATCCGCCACCACGCGCAAGCGTAAAATGGTATTCCCCGATAGCTCAGTTGGTAGAGCAAATGACTGTTAATCATTGGGTCACAGGTTCGAGTCCTGTTCGGGGAGCCAATTTTCTTAAACAATTAGAAGCTTTGTGACATCGGTTGATTTCAACTTTCTCAGCCCGACGGACACTCTCCGTTCCATCACGCCTAAAACGTCCCCCTCTTCAAAATAACATTTATCGCCGAACAGCACGGCTGCTTGCTTCAATTGTGGCAACCTAAATTGTGAGTAGTGTCAATTAACCTGCCAATACCTCAGACCTTGTTGTATGGTCGCTATCCAATAACGACAGTCGGTGCGTGAAGGTGATAGAACACTGCTCTAAAAAATCCACCGAAATGCACCTTAGTTAAACCATAAACTTATCCAAATAAGCAGCTTGCAACATCAGTCGTCTTAAAAACGGACACAAAGCTTGAATTTCAAACAACTAAACAAGCTCTATGTTCCAAACCATTCACTAATGTGCAGACCAAACGATCGCTTTTCCAGAGATTGATGAATTAATTAGCTCGTCAAGCAATCACATGAACATTTAAACGCATTAGCATTGGCAATTCGCGCAAAAAGGAACTTCCTATGGGAAAGATCATCACCACCTTGGCATCGATTGTAATTTTAGGTGCCGCCTATATCCTGACGTTTGGTGCCCCGATGTCGATCCAGAATCTTTTGGGATTAGATGTTTCTGAGGAACAGGATACGGCGAGTAAGGAAACTGGCCAAAGGACACGTGGTGCAGCCAAGACCACGGTTGTGATGGAATCTCTTGAAGCTAAACCCTACACCTTGGTATTGCGCACCATTGGTACGGCCAAATCAGCGCGCAGCGTTGATATTGTATCCAGCAAGACTGGTGAAGTTTCCAAGGTAATGTTGGCGCCCAATAGTAAGGTTCAGGCGGGAGATTTGCTCGTGCAGTTAGATGACCGCACCGAACTTTTGGCCTTAAACCTAGCGAAAGCTGAAAACGATCAGGCACAAGAGGCCTTTGCCCGCTTTCAAAAACTGAAAAACTCTGGGAACTTGGTCACAACCACAGCGGTGGAGGAATCCGAAACGGCTGCCCGTTTGGCAAAAGCTAATTTAGACACGGCAGAAACCGAACTAGAGGGCCGCAAAATATTGGCCACAATCGATGGCACACTGGGTCTCAGTGATATTCAACCGGGTGATTATCTAACCCCAGGCGTAGCGATCGTTACCATTGACGATTCCAGCGAAATCATCGCTGAATTTGAGGTTCCTGAGCGCTCGATCGCCTTGCTGAGTATTGGCAAGACGGTGCTGGTTGGGACACCTACTTATGCTGGACGGGTATTTAAAGGTGAGGTTATTGCCTTTGATACCAAGCTCGACAGCACTTCGCGCAGTGCCACTGTGCGGGCGCAAATCGATAATTCGGACGGTGCCCTGATTGCTGGAATGACTTTCGCCGTACGGATGATTGAACGAACAGACCCACTCCCTGTCGTCCCTGCAACAGCTATCACTTGGGGCCGCGGCGGTGCAAGCATCTGGGTCTCAGATGAAGGGGAAGCATCGAAACATGGCGTCGCCATACGTTACCGTTCAGGCGAACAGGTATGGGTAGAAACCGACGTAGAATTGGGATCAATGGTCATCACCGAAGGCGCCCCAAAACTACGCCCAGGATCGCGCGTTGCTGGTGCGCGGGGTGATAAATCATGAGCATTGAACGAACTTTACACAAGACTGGAATTGCCAGTCTATTCGTGGGACGTCCGATCTTTGGGATCGTGTTAAACCTGCTGGTCATTATCGCGGGTCTTGCTGCGCTAAGCAGTGTTGATGTGCGAGAAATGCCAGATGTTGATAGCCCTGTTCTATCCGTTCGCACGACTTATGATGGCGCTGTACCTGCAACGGTAGACAGCGAAGTTACCCAAGTTCTTGAAGATGCGCTGAGCGGCCTTGAGGGGTTGTCCTTTATGGAGTCGACTTCCACAAGCGGAAGCAGCAGCATCACGATTGATCTGTCCGGTGACACGGATGTCAACGTGGCTGCAAATGAAGCTCGCGAGATTGTGTCGGCCACGACGGGCGCTCTGCCGGATGACATTGACGACCCTGTCGTTTCTAAAAGCGATAGCAATTCGGACGCGATTATCCGGCTTGCCCTGCTTGGTGAAGCAAGCTTGGACACATTGACGCAGATTGCTGAAGGCATAGTCTATGAGCGTCTATCAACGATTGATGGTATCGCAGAAGTCACAGTACGTGGCGACCGGTCCAATGAGTTCCGCGTTACCTTGAATATCCCCTCTTTGCAAAGTCGGGGCCTGACTGTGTTTGACGTGAGTGAAGCACTTGCGGCGCTGCGTGATGATACGACCCTTGGATCGATAGAAAGTGACAGCCGAACACTTGCGTTAAGCGTCGCTAACTTGACGGTTGACGAGGACGTTATTGAAGCCATCCAGATCAACGATACCACGCAGATCGCAGATGTCGGTTTGGTTCAATTTCTACCAGAAGAAGCAACCGTGTTCACTCGCGTTAACGGCCAGTCTGCCGTGGGCATCGATATATCTCGCCAGTCCGTGGGAAATACGTTGGAAATTTCGCGCAACGTGACCCTCGCCGTTGAAGAACTCCAAGACCAACTGCCTGATGATGTGGATTTAATCATCGCCTCTGATGATGGTATATTTGTTGAAGGATCAATCGACGAAGTTGTGAACTCGATCTTGCTGGCCACAATGATTGTAATTGCCGTTATTTTTCTGTTCCTGCGCTCACCCCGCGCTACGATTATCCCAGCCCTCACAATTCCCGTTGCTTTAATTGGGACAATTGCCGCGATCTGGCTGACCGGCTTTTCGATCAACACGATAAGTCTATTAGCGCTGGTTCTCGCAACTGGCATGGTGGTCGACGACGCCATCGTCGTCGTTGAAAACATCGTACGAAAAAGAGCTGAAGGCATGGGCGCTTTTGCGGCGGCGGCGGCAGGCACAAACGAAGTATTTTTTGCCGTCATCTCAACAACTGCGACCCTTGCAGCTGTGTTTATCCCTATCTCGTTTCTCCCCGGCAAAGCGGGCGGCGTTTTCTCAGAGTTTGGTTATGTTCTCGCCTATGCCGTGACGTTGTCATCGATAACCGCCCTAACCCTTGCCCCCGTATTGGCGGCCTTGTTAGACCCTGGAAAATCAAGCGTTAAGGTAGATAAGCCAGAAGCAAAGCCGGGAATACTTTCACGCGGGTTTGACGCTGTCATGGATTGGTCCATCCGCTCACCCCTTTTGATTTTGGCGATTGCTGGGGCATTTGTGATTTATGCAATTGGCGTGGCTTTAACTCTGCCGTCTGCCGTAACGCCCACAGAAGATCGCGGCTCGTTTATCATTCAAGCCAGCGGCACTTCGGACACCGCAATTGATTATCTAGACAGCCAAGTTTTGAAGATTGAGAAAATTCTTGAGCCTTACCGAGACAGCGGTCAAGTTCGCGCAGTTCAAAGCATCGTCGGTGTGAGCGGCGGGTCCGTTTCAGTGATCATTGTTCGGCTCCCTGACTGGTCCGAACGCGACATTGATCAGGCCAGCTTAATGCTAGAAATTAGCCGTAAGGTTGCGGTCGTACCTGGCGTACAAGTGCGAACACGCTCTCCTAACAGTCTTAGCATTCGTGGTGGTGGTAGCGGCCTTAGTCTGGCTGTAACAGGTAACAGTCTTGAAAGCCTGACTGACGCGGCATCGACCCTTGTCGCTGCCATGTCTGAGGATAATACCTTCGTCAATCCGCAGCTATCTTCCGCACCCGTGAATGCAGAATTGCAAGTCACAGTCGATCAAGCTGCCGCTCGTGATATGGGTTTAAGCCCAACAGATGTAAGTGAGATTATTAGCGCATACGTGCAAGGCGATATCGCGGTCAGTGTGTTTGAGAATGATACCGAGATTGATGTCAACGTAGTGCCCGGTGGCCCACCAATTGATGACCCATCAGATATTTCTTCAATTTCTCTGCGGTTGGACAATGGTTCCTTTGTGCCACTGTCTTCCATTGCAACAATGGAAACGATTGTAACAGACACCCGCGTTGCCCGTCTTGGTGGCGCGCTATCTGTAGCATTGCAGGCCAATCTAGGAGACGGCGTGACCATGTCGACCGCGGTGGAAAAAGCACGCGTACTTGGCGACAAGGTCTTGCCAGACGGCATCGGCATCATCTTCACCGGCGATGCGGCTGCATTGGATGACAGCACGCAAGCCATATTGATAGTCTTTGGCACTGCGCTCTTGATCGTATTGCTCGTACTTGCGGCTCAGTTCGAGAGCTTTTCCAGTGCCATCGTTATTATGATGACAGTCCCTTTTGGATTGGCAGCCGCCTTGCTCGCTATATCGCTCAGTGGCGGATCGCTAAATTATTACAGCCAGATTGGTTTGGTCATGCTGATCGGTGTTATGGCCAAGAATGGTATTTTGATCGTGGAATTTGCCAACCAAATGCGCGAAGCAGGCGATGATATAGATACAGCTATACGCAAAGCCATGCGCTTGCGCATCCGGCCAGTTATGATGACAATGGTTTCAACTGTTTTGGGGGGCTTACCCCTAGTCTTAACTTCTGGAGCTGGAGCCGAAGCGCGGCAGGAAGTTGGCTGGGTCATTGTTGGAGGCTTGGGCTTTGCGACAATTTTCACTCTGTTTTTGACGCCAATCTTTTATCGCTGGGTGACAGCGTGGGGCGCGACACCAGGGGCTTCATCAAAACGCCTTGATGAAGAACTCGCAGCTATATCATAACAGTTCCACCGACGACTTAAGTGCAATCTGTTGAGCGATGCATAGCACCGCTGAGCGGGTTGCATTCTAGGTGGGACTGTTCGTGCAAAGAGGTTTTGCTCAAGAAGGTTGCCATGTTGCGCTGGCTTGAATGAAAAACCAGCCGCTGGCTTTTGTTGGCGTTACAGAAGACGCCAGCGTTAAAGCCACGCCATTGCCCACGCCACGCCATTGCCAATGCAAAACATACCATTCAGGAAAAGACCGGCATTCTCCGCTGGCTAATTACATACTTGATGTTATGCTAAATTGACCTTCGGGGGTTGTCGCGTCTTTGCCATCCTAACCGCACTGCCCGAGTGATAGCGGTTATTTTATAGAATTATTAGAAACCAATCTTATGCTCATTTTAAGCCGATTGTTCCGAGTTGGAATTACAGGGTTTGCGCTCCTCGTTCTCTCCCGCATTGTACCAATATCCATCGAAGAATTCATGACAGGAAATGCTTGTCCTAAGATATTGGGCTTTCCCGCCTGTTATCTGGTCTCTGTGTGCTACGCTTTGATGGCCATAGCGGCCATTTTTTGGAATAAACGGTTCACCCACCTTTTCTTTATTGGCGTCACTCCCGTGATACTCCTTGCCTTGACGGGCACCTCTTTAGAGCTTTTGGGACACCCAACATGCCCACGTTCAGAAACAGGTTGGCCGCTTTGTTATTCATCGTTGATGGCTGGCTTGATGATGTTGGCAGCTTTTCTCATCGTTTTGTGGTTTGAGAAGAAAAACCAACAAAAAATGAGTTAATCACTAGGGTTTTGTAAAAACCTCGTGACTTGAGTACCCATTTATTTTGCCCTATAGCTTCGTGCCGACGCAGAAAAAAATGCGCGTGAAGCAGTAAAAACAAAGGTTATTATCAATGAAAAAGAATATTTTGAGAGTCCTCCTATTACTGGGGGTCGCCCTTCCTTTGATGGTTGTTGGTATGTCTTATATGAAGGCCTATACCAACCCTTATGGGAAAGAGGATCTAACAGGCAAGGTAGATGTCCCTGTTTTTCAAGAAGTTGATTTTCCTGTTTCACACAAGTTCACCAAAGAGTTTTCACTTCCCTTCATTGGGTCGTCTATCATCGATGTCGATGGTGACAATATTCCAGAAGTGTTCATTGCTGGTGGCCACAATCAGGCTGATAGCCTCCTAAAATTTGAGGGATCTGGGTTTGTTGATACGACAAGTGAACTCGGCAAAGGCCTCACAAAACCAGATAATGACACGACCTATGGCGCATCTGTAATTGATGTAGACAATGATGGTCGCTCAGACATCTTTATCGCACGAGCGAGCGGTGTATGGCTCTATTTGAACAAGCCAGGTGGCTTCGAAGGCAAGAACCTAAACATCAAGTTCAACGAGCGCTCAGTACCACTTTCTGTTGCACTGACCGATCTAAACCATGATGGCTTCGTCGACATGTATGTTGCGACCTATCTAAAGCCTGAATTGGTTGAAGGTTTGAATATCTTCAACAAAGAAGGCTACGGCTCAAACAGCATCATGCTTATGAACAATGGCGACAACACGTTTAAAGATATTACCGTTGAAGCGGGTCTTGAATATTTGCACAACACTTTCCTTGGCGTGTTTTCTGATGTTGACAAGGATGGCGACCAAGATCTCATCGTTGCACACGATACCGGAAAAGTTTTGACATGGCGCAATGAAGGCAATTTGAAGTTCACGTCTGCAAAAAACCCAACTAGCGACCAGTTTGGTTACCCAATGGGTATTGCTGTTGGCGATTATAACAACGATTCAAATATCGACTTTTTCTTCTCGAATGTTTCTTCAACACCTCCAGGCTTCATCGTTAAAGGTGATCTGCGGGATGATCAAAAATTCCATAAACCGCTTTTGCTTTTCAAGAATAACGGTGGATTCAATTTTACCGACGCTGCTGAGGAAACAAACACAGCCAATTATGAATTTTCATGGGGAACAGTTTTTGACGACCTAAACAATGATGGCCGCGAAGATCTGTTGATTTCTCAAAACTTCATTTCGCTTCCACTGCAAAAGCTTTTCCGTTTGCCTGGCCGTGTATTGCTGCAAAAAGATGACGGTACATTTGCCACGGCAGAAGCTGATATGGGTCTTGTAAACCGTACGTGGGAGATTACTTCGCTTATCGCTGACTTCAACAATGACGGCTATCGCGATATCGTTAAAATCAACCTCAACGACAAACAACGCGCATTCATCAGCGGTGGCGGAAACGCAAACTTTGTGAAAGTGCGATTGCCAGATACGGTGAAATCACTCAGCGCAGTTGTGCAACTTGAACGCGGTGACGGTGTTGTCCTCACTCAACAATTCACAACAGGGGAAGGCCTGCTTGGCGATCAATCTCATGACTTTATTTTTGGCATGGGCGACGTAAAACAAGTGAAAAGCCTAACTGTTAGCTATGCCAATGGTGAGAAGGTTTCTCTTCCTGCACCAGAGGTGAACACCACTGTGATAGTTGAGTAAAACCTATGCAAAGTGACGCATCAAAACATAGTAACGCTCTCTTTTGGACAGGGATTATCGCGACCATTGGCGCGCTGATTGTTGGCATTGGCGAGTTCACCTTTCAATATTCTCCACGTGGGGGATATGAAGACAGCGGTTATCTCTTCTTCTTGGGAGTTAGCGAATGGAGACTGACCTTTGGTCATTTTCTTGGTGTGCTGGTAGCACCTGTTTACTTCATCGGGTACTGGCACATTAGCCAGATGTTGAAGCCAGCAGGCAGCAAGCTGTCATTGGCCGTTCTTGGGCTTGGTATCTACGCTTTTGCTATCGGCAATGTTTGGCTAGGTGGACGAGTTAATTTGGCCCTTGTCGTGCAAGCAAAGGAGAAGCTGAGCGGCGATCAAGCTCAAATTCTATCTACATTGCTCGAGGGCATCAGCGCGCACAACGAACCATTGATCAATGTGGTTCGGGTGCTTGTTCTGGTGATATCCTTGCTTATGGCATGGGGCATTTTTTCTGGAAAATCCCATTATCCAAAGTGGATACTTGCGGTTCTTCCAATCGTCTTGCTGGTCCTCATATTTGCAAGCTATTCTTTGCTTCCAAGCATCGGCATGTATCTTCTGCCTGCCGCAATGAATATCGCGCATTTCATCTTCTTTGCAGCGTCAACTGTTGTCGCATCCAAAATGCGGGCTGCAAGGTAATAAATGTCTAAAAACCGATGGCTATTATGCACGTTCATATGATCGCTAGATGGTTTTTGTAGATACGACATTACTCCTGAGACATCTCCATCAAGCTCCCAAATTTGGGACGTTGGAGATGTCGATGGAAAGCGCGTAACGAGCGTTGGCGAGGTTTAGCAAAACCCGCATTAATTACAGAGAATTTCCTAGAACTAGGTCACTCCAAAATTTGCTATCCACTTCCCCGCTTTTGCATCATTAAACCGCCATCACCTGCCGATCAATCATGAGTTGGGACGTCACACCCCTACCCTAATGATTGTGCCTTGGTTTGTGTTTAGCAGCTATATCCCGATATTGAGGCGCATCTTTTAAGACCATGCCTTCTGACAATGCCCCCACAAGCTCACCTGAATATTGTTGCCATGGTGTTTGGCTTTCAGGAATTGGATAGCCTCCCTTGGCTGCAAGCTGCTCGGCGCGGGTTTGAAGTTCTTCATCGCTAATCAGTACATTCACAGCGCTTGTGTTTAAATCAATCCGCACCCGATCACCTGTTTGTAAAAGTGCCAGTCCTCCTCCTGCCGCAGCTTCTGGAGAAGCGTTCAAAATTGAGGGTGAAGCAGATGTACCAGATTGGCGACCATCGCCGATACAAGGCAAGGCCGTAATGCCTTGTTTTAATAGATAGCTAGGGGGTCGCATGTTCACCACTTCAGCAGCACCTGGATACCCTTTGGGACCTACGCCCCGCATAATCAATATGCAGTTTTCATCAATATTAAGGTCAGGGTTATCTATGGTCTCATGGAAACTTTCAGGACCATCAAAAACAATTGCCTTACCTTCAAAGGCATTTCGGTCCTGCGGGTTCTCAAGGTATCGCCTGCGGAATTCATCAGATATGACGCTCGTTTTCATGATCGCGCTATCAAACAGATTGCCTTTGAGGCTGAGAAAACCAGCAGCTTTAAGAATAGGGTCATCGACGCTCGAGATAACATCATAATTGAGCGAGCGTTCATTGGCGTTATTATCCCCGATACTCGCCCCATTGACCGTTTTCGCGTCAGGATGCGGCAAGAGGTCTGCTTTGATTAATTCACCAACGACAGCCGGAACGCCCCCTGCCCGATAGAAATCTTCACCTAGGTATTTGCCCGCTGGTTGCATGTTCGTAATCAGTGGGACGTCATAACCGACCTGCTGCCAATTTTCGGTACTGAGTTCTAAGCCAAGGTGGCGCGCTATTGCATTCAGATGGATCGGTGCATTGGTTGAGCCGCCTAAAGCGGAGTTCACGACGATTGCATTTTCAAAGGATTGTGATGTCATAATGTCAGACGGTTTGAGGTCTTCCCAAATCATGTCCACGATACGCTGACCCGTTGCATAGGCCATTTGACCACGCTCACGATACGGCGCCGGAATGGCGGCAGAACCAGGTAATTGCATACCAAGAACCTCAGCCAATGAGTTCATCGTGGAAGCTGTACCCATGGTATTACAATAACCAACCGAGGGCGCGGAACGACAAACGATGTCCATGAAACCTTCGTCGTCAATCTCTCCTTTGGCCTTCATATTGCGAGCATGCCAAATCGCACTTCCAGAACCAGCACGTTCGCCATTAAACCAGCCGTTGAGCATAGGGCCGACAGAAAAAGCGATAGCAGGAATATTGACTGTTGCAGCAGCCATCAACAAAGCGGGTGTCGTTTTATCGCACCCAATGTTCAGGACTACGCCGTCAATTGGATATCCAAACAGCGCTTCCACCAAGCCGAGATAAGCAAGATTGCGATCTAACATAGCCGTTGGTCGCTTGCCTGTTTCTTGAATCGGATGCACGGGGATTTCCATAACTGTACCACCGGCACTTATGATTCCGTCGCGTATGCGCTTGGTCAATTCGATGTGGTGGCGATTACAGGGGCTAAGATCACTCCCCGTTTGTGCAATGCCTATGATTGGTTTTCCAGATTGCAGCTCTTCTCGTGTCAGGCCGTAATTTAGATAGCGTTCCAAATAGAGCGCCGTCATTTCTGCGTCACTAGGGTCGTTGAACCATGCGCGTGAGCGTAAGTCTTTTGGGCTTTTACGAAATGACATCATTTTTCTCGTTGGCAATAGAAGAAGTGTTGGCCTGCAACCCTTAAATTCCTCGTCTTTTTGCCAAGGAAAGTCAATTTAGCGAAGCCAAATCTATAGGGGGAACCGTGGAGGTTCCCCCTATCTAACAACTTCAAAAAAGCATCAACCCAAAGTCCAACGAGTGTGGGTTACTCCGCTGCTTCCATATAGTCTTCCATTGGTGGGCAGGCGCAAACCAAATTGCGGTCACCATAGACATTATCAATCCGCGCAACTGGCGGCCAATATTTGTCTGCCTGAACATAGGACAACGGGAAGAACGCTTGCTGCTTGGAATAAGGTCTGTCCCAATCTCCCATCAGCAATTCCTGCGTATGTGGTGCGTTGGTAAGCACGCTATTGTCGGCACTCACTTTCCCTTCTCTGATTTCATTAATTTCTTGAGAAATTGAAATCATCGCTTCACAGAATTGATCAATTTCCTGCTTGCTCTCAGATTCTGTTGGTTCAACCATCATGGTTTCAACAACTGGAAAAGACATTGTCGGTGCATGGTAGCCATAATCGACAAGCCGCTTTGCAACATCTTCAACCGTGATGCCGAGGGTTTCTTTCAAGGAGCGCATATCAAGAATGCATTCATGCGCCACATAACCACCCGGCCCTGAATAAAGCACCGGAAAATAATCACGCAGTCGGGCTGCAATATAATTGGCATTGAGAATTGCAATCTGCGTTGCCTTCTTCAAACCATCGCTTCCCATCATTGCAATGTAAGACCATGAGATCGGTAGAATGGACGCTGACCCCCAAGGCGCTGCCGATACTTGCCCGATCGTCTGATGGCCTGCTGCAGCGGGATTAACACCTGACACGACCCGATGATCCGGCAAGAACTTGGCAAGGTGAGCGCCAACACCAATTGGGCCGACACCCGGCCCGCCGCCGCCATGGGGAATGCAGAACGTTTTGTGCAAGTTCATGTGGCAAACATCAGCGCCAATTTTCCCTGGTTGAACAATACCAACCAGTGCGTTGAGGTTCGCGCCATCAAGATAGACCTGCCCGCCGTTCGCATGGATGATGTCGCAAATCTCACGAACAGCAGCTTCAAATACACCGTGTGTCGATGGGTATGTGATCATCAGTGCTGCAAGGTTATCTTTGTGCTCGACCGCTTTTGCTTTGAGGTCTTCAACATCGACGTTGCCGTCGTCATCACATCGTACAGCCACGACTTTCATTCCGGCCATAACAGCAGACGCAGGGTTTGTGCCGTGCGCTGACGTTGGTATCAGGCAGATGTCGCGGTTTTGATCGCCATTTGCCAAGTGCCAAGCCCGAATAGCAAGCAGGCCTGAATACTCTCCCTGACTACCGGCATTGGGCTGCAGAGAAATCGCATCAAAGCCTGTGATCTCACACAGCATTTCTTCCGTTTCTTCAAACAGTAGCTGATAGCCTTGCGCTTGTTCTAACGGTGCAAAAGGATGGATGTGAGAAAACTCAGGCCATGTGATCGGGATCATCTCGGTGGTGCTGTTCAATTTCATGGTGCACGAACCAAGCGGGATCATCGAACGGTCTAGGGCAATATCTTTTTCTTGCAACTTACGCAGATAGCGAAGCAGCTCGGTCTCGCTGTGATAAAGCTGAAACACGGGATGAGCCATAAATTCAGAGGTGCGCAGCAAGCTATCAGGAATGCACTCGACCACTTCGTCATCCACTTGATCAAGGGTGCGCCCGTTCATCGCCTTGCTGTTGAAGCAAGATAACAAGCTCTCAACTTCAGAGCGTCTGGTTGTCTCATCAGTCGAGATGCCCAAGTGGTCGCCATCAATGAGGCGCAGATTGATTTTCTTCTCCCGTGCCTTTGCAATAATTGCGTGAGCGCGACCCGGCACATGCACGGTAATCGTATCAAAGAAACAATCATTGATCACATCATAGCCAAGACGTTTAATCTCATGCGCGCAGATTTCTGCATAGCGATGCGCTCTGCCAGCAATTTGGCGAAGACCATCTGGACCATGATAAACGGCAAACATGCCTGCTATGACGGCAAGTAAGACTTGTGCGGTACAAATGTTACTTGTCGCTTTATCGCGCCGTATGTGCTGCTCACGGGTTTGTAGTGCCATTCTATAGGCAGAGTTACCATTGGCATCGACTGAAACGCCGATGATGCGTCCTGGGATTGATCGCTTGTATTGGTCCCGTGTCGCAAAAAATGCGGCATGTGGTCCGCCATATCCCATCGGGACACCGAAACGCTGGGATGAACCAACGGCTATATCAGCCCCAAGCTCGCCTGGAGACTTGAGGAGTGCGAGGGCTAATAGATCCGTTGCAAAGATCGAGATTGCCCCTGCGCCCTTCAAAGCGTCTGTAAGGGCTGAATAATCACTCACCTGACCGCTAGAGGCTGGATAAGAGAAAACAGCACAGAATACGTCGTCTGCGTTCAAGTCCTTCTCAGGCGCGCCAATAATCACGTTAAGGCCTAGCGCTTCCGCACGGGTTTGAACAACCGCGATTGTTTGCGGGTGCGTATCCGCGTCTAAAAAGACACTCTCTTTCGAACTCTTAGAAATACGCCTTGCCATGGAGATTGCTTCTGCAACCGCTGTGCCCTCATCAAGCAAAGAGGCGTTGGCAAGATCAAGGCCTGTTAGGTCGCTTACCATTTGCTGAAAATTCATCAGTGCTTCAAGGCGCCCCTGACTGACTTCTGCTTGATAAGGCGTATAGGCCGTGTACCAACCCGGACTTTCAAGCAATCGGCGCAACACTACCTTGGGCGTGATGCAACCATAATAGCCCATGCCAATCATCGACGTGAACAGTTGGTTCTTACTGGCAGTACGGCGCAAATCTGAAAGTGTGTTCCGTTCGCTTCTTGCTTCAGGAAGTTCAAGCGAGCCTTCCATCCTAATGTCTGCGGGGATGACTTTTTCAATCAAATCATCCAGTGAGCTTGCGCCCACTACCTTCAACATGGATGCTACATCATCATCTCGCGGGCCAATGTGACGAGGAATAAAATTGGCACCTGATTGCAGGTCCATTAAGCGTTCGCGCCGTGAAGTCATGTGGATCTCCAAATTTTAGCCAATAAGTTTTGAATAAGCGTCTTTATCAAGCATGCCGTCTAATTCACTTGCGTCTGACAACTTGATTTTGACCATCCAGCCAGAACCCTCAGGATCCTCATTGACCTTTATTGGTTCGCCATCAAGCGCTGTGTTCGTTTCAACAACTTCACCAGAAACGGGTGCGTAAACATCGCTTGCAGCTTTTACAGATTCAACCACAGCAGCATCGCCGCCTTTTGCCAGTTGAGCGCCCACTTGCGGCAATTCAACGAACACCAGTTCGCCCAATTGTTCTTGTGCGTGATCTGTAATGCCGAATGTAGCGACATCACCCTCAACAGTTATCCATTCATGGTCTTCGGTATATTTAGTCGTCATGAGGTACCTCCCTAGGCATGTTTCTAGCGTTTGAAATTATTAGGAACGAAAGGAAGAGCCACCACTGTTGCAGGCAGTGCTTTTCCTCGAACGATGAGATTGAGTTTTGTGCCGATTGCGGCATGGTCTGTTGGAACATAACCCATGGCAATTGGGGCTGTGATGCTCGGGCCAAAGCCGCCGGATGTTATGGTGCCGATTGCATTGCCTGATGTGTCTTGTATCTCGACACCGTCGCGCGCAGGCGCTCTGCCGTCCGGCTTGATGCCAACACGTTTGCGGCTGGCACCCTTTACAATTTCTAACTGAATTCTATCGGCACCTGGAAATCCACCTTCCGCGCGGCGTCGTTTTGAGATCGACCAGATCAAGCCTGCCTCGATTGGGCTGGTCGTGTCATCAATGTCATTTCCATAAAGGCAAAGGCCACCTTCTAGGCGGAGGGAATCTCTAGCGCCCAGACCGCAAGCCAAGACATCATCATTGGCGAGTAATTTTTGAGCAAGTGAAACCGCCTCATCATCGCGAACGGAAATTTCAAAGCCATCCTCGCCCGTATACCCTGATCTTGAAACCCAGCACTCAATGCCATCAATGCTGATAATTTCAGAAGACATGAACGCCATATCCTCTATGCCGTCGGCAAGATCGCTCAAAACACGTTCAGCCGCTGGGCCTTGAAGAGCGATCAATGAGCGGTCTTCTATACGTTCAATTTCGACGGCATCACCAAGGCCAGCAACCATCAGCTCGTGATCGTCATCTTTACGCGAAGCATTCACCACCAAATAGAGAGTTCCATCATCCTTTGTGCGGGTGACCATCAGGTCATCCAGAATACCGCCTTCTTGATTGGTGAATTGAGTGTATCGTGTGCGGCCAATATCAAGGGCTGCAATGTCGCCGGGAACAAGCTTTTCAAGCTCAGCACTCACATGAGCATGGCTTTCACCCTTTAGCAAAACTTGCCCCATGTGGGACACATCAAACAACCCTGCTTTTGAGCGGGTGTGATTGTGCTCCGTTACGATACCAGCCGGATATTGAACAGGCATCGAATAGCCAGCAAAGCCGACCATTTTGCCGCCCAATTCAACATGCAAATCATGCAAAGAGGTTTGTTGAAGGTTTTCAGAGGTCTCAGACATTTTATTCTCCGGTTTGACACAATTGAGCACATGCTGAAATTCAGCATGTCCCCTCTGTCAAAAACCTGAGAGAATTCACATATCAGCTCAATCAAATAAGCGAGCGATATGCTTGCCCCCGTCGGTGAACGATTTATCGTTGCTCTCCAGAGTCGTCTTTCTAACGACTGTCAGCCGTAGAAAATTTACAAGCGGTCCGTGATACCTGAGAGATTCCGGGATAGTTGCTCCTTCGGTGCCAGACGAACAAACGCCTGAACTCTCCCGCATGTAAACTGAAGTAAAATGTGTCGGAGATTGAAATTCTTGTCAACTTCTGTCTCATCGACCCCACAGTTTACATGTGGAAGCCGATTCATCTCGTCAAATTTTACAGTCTTTTCTTAGTTACTTTGCTCAAACCGATTTTTACGTGCTTCGGCGGCTTTGCGTTGTAATTTTTGCTCAAGGGTATCAGGTTGAGCAGCAAGGAACTTAGATGGATCAGCCGATGGCCCATCATAAGCAGCCGTGAAACCTGTGAGCGTAACAGGGAAACCAGCAGGCTTACGGTCTTTACCAATCCCAATAATTTGCAATTGCTTACCGCGCTTCATGGCAGTAATTAGTTTTCCATCAAAACGAGCTTCAGCAATACATGCACGCGGCGTACAGATTTCGTATTTGGCTGTTCCCAAATTTTGTTTATCAATTTGAATGCGCAAACCAGATTGAATCAACAACCCCGGCGGAACAATAACTGTAAACAACTTCGCTGGGGCACCCTTTTGCTCCACAATACGAGCCTGCGCGATTGGCGCATTTTTCTCATTGAGAATTTGAATGTTCACAGCGCAGGTCTCTTTATTCGTCTGCTTGTTTATCTCACAAACTTTAAACCAACCCTTTGGTTGCGCCGCTGCGCCGTTTTGCGCATTTGCACCCGCATCCTGCGCATTAACAGCACCAGCACTTACTCCAAGCCCAACTAACGAGCCAGTTAGCAGTTTGGACACACGTAGCAAATTAAACATCAAAACCTCTATTTCTTCTCAATTTGTTTCGACAGCTAATTTCTAGTCGAATTGATGATGATAAATTATGTCAAACGCGGGCATCCGCCCACGCGAGCATTACGTATTTCCAATACAATACTCCCGATGACAAGCCAAGCAGAAGTCATTCACTTGCGTTTGATGTCGAATTTTAATGCATCAAACTTCATCACATGCGGCAACACATCACCAATAATAAGAAACATCAGCTCATTCCCACGCGTGATTAAACCATAACGAAAATTCGCGTTTAGTTCATTTGAAGGTGAAAGCCGCAATACACACTTCTGGTTTGTAGACGAAGAAAACGAAAACATTTGAAAAGGAAATTAAAATGAAAACTGTTCTTATCGCAACCGCTGCAGCCGCTGTCGTTCTTTCTGCTGGTGCTGCCCTTGCTGAATCACCTTTAGGCAACACACAATTTCACCCTACTGGCTTTGACAACAATGTAAGCTCAACTTTTGACGGAAATCGCGGCGTTAATGCAACAAGCCACAATCAGTTCAGCCTGAACAGCTTCAAAAGCAATATCACTTCGAATTTTGATGGTGGAAACCGCACAAGCAATTCTGCTGCAAAAGAATTCGCTCCTTGGGTTGGCTCAAAGTAAGAACCAAACACAAGACTAATAATATAATAAAACGGGAGTGCTGTTTCATCACTCCCGTTTATTTTTTTACAAGCTTATAAATTAGCGGTTCTTACAGCTGCTAGAAACCAAATACGCTCGCGCCGCTATCTGCTGACGTCACGACTTTTCTGAAGTTCTGGAAAAGCTCACGTCCCGAACCGACGTTGTTCGCATCGAGGTTGATTTTCTCAGACGGTCGATCCAAAACGCCATCCGTCAAAATCTCAAGCGTTCCCTTCTCACCATCGACTAAAACCAGATCGCCATCACGCAACTTAGCGATAGCCCCATCGTCTAATGCTTCTGGTGACACATGGATCGCAGCAGGCACCTTGCCTGAAGCGCCCGACATCCGCCCGTCAGTCACCAGAGCAACCTTTTGCCCCCGCGCCTGTAGAATAGAAAGCATTGGTGTCAGGCTGTGTAGTTCTGGCATGCCGTTGGCTTTTGGCCCTTGAAAGCGAACAACAACAACCACGTCGCCAGTCAATTCGCCTGCTTGAAACGCCTCTTTCACCTGCACTTGATCCGAGAAGACGCGACATGGCGCTTCAATAACCCGGTTTTTCTCATCAACAGCAGAAACCTTCATCACCGCAGTGCCAAGATTACCATCAAGGCGTTTTAGCCCACCCGTCTCTTGAAACGGCAATGAAACAGGTCTGATGATGCGGTCGTCGAGGCTTTCTGCAGGTCCATCAACCCATTCAACGCCGTCATCTGTCAACTTTGGCTCTTTGGTATGAGAATAAAGCCCCTCACCCATGATCGTTTTCACATCTTCATGCAAAAGACCATTATCAAGAAGATTACGGATAAGCAGGCCAAGACCGCCAGCAGCGTGGAAATGGTTCACGTCAGCAAGGCCGTTTGGATAAACACGCGTGAGAAGCGGAATGGTGTCTGATAGGTCGCTAAAATCTTCCCAGTCGAGGATAATGCCACCTGCCCGAGCCATAGCGATTAAGTGGATAAGTAAATTCGTCGAACCGCCGGTTGCATTCAATCCGACGATGCCATTTACAAAGGCCTTCTCATCCAAAATATCACAAACTGGCGTATAATTATTTCCCAGTGCGCTCAATGACAAAGCATGAACAGCACCTGCTTTGGTCAAGGCGTCGCGAAGTGGTGTGTTTGGATTAACGAAACTCGCACCGGGCAAATGCAGCCCCATGAATTCCATCAACATCTGGTTCGTATTCGCCGTGCCGTAAAAAGTGCAAGTACCTGGCCCGTGATACGACCCCATTTCGCTTTTCAAGAGTGTGTCACGACCTACTTCACCTGTTGCAAATTGCTGGCGAACTTTAGCTTTCTCATCATTGGAGATGCCTGAAGTCATCGGGCCCGCTGGCAAAAACACAGTTGGAATATGCCCAAAGGCTTGAGCGGCGATCACAAGACCTGGAACAATCTTGTCGCAGACCCCAAGAAATACAGCAGCATCATATGTGTTGTGGCTAAGCGCGATACCCGCAGACATGGCGATAGCGTCGCGAGAAAACAGGCTAAGCTCCATTGACGCAGTGCCCTGTGTCACACCGTCACACATTGCAGGAACGCCACCAGCAACTTGGGCGGTCGCACCAATTTCACGCACCGCTTGGCGAATGGCGTCAGGATATACTTCAAACGGTTGGTGCGCTGAAAGCATATCGTTATAGGCAGTTACAATACCTAAATTTCCAGCGTCCTCTTTCACCATAGCAGGTTGGTCTTCCACCACCCCTGCATAAGCGTGAGCTTGGTTGCTACAACCGTGAAGTGAGCGCGCTGGCCCATCAGGCTTTGCCGCCGCCATATTAGCGAGATAGATGCTTCGAGTTTTTTCACTCCGCTCAATAATGCGGTCTGTGACACGTTTTAGTTTATCGTTCAGCGGATGCATTGTGATCAACTTTCTGCGTAATGAATTTCTAAAGCGGAGTGCCCTAAAATTGCGCGCACAGGCGCTTCTTTTTGTTCGCTCATCGCTTTGGCTAAATTAAGAGCGTCTAACTTTGCCTTCCCCACAATAAGCAAGTGAAGGTTGGCGCTGTTTACCAGCACTGGCGCGGTCAACGTGATCCGTTTTTCATCACCTGAAACAGGTGTCACAGCCGCAACATTGCGCTGGCAATCCAAGGAGATCGCCTCTTCAAGCCCTTCCGCCTTTGGGAAGAGACTGGCGATATGCATATCTGCACCCATACCAAGAACACAAACATCAAGCGGGAGCAGTTTTTGAACGCGGTCGTGCAATTCTAAAAGCCCAGCCTCTTGCTCACTGGCACTACTGTGGAGTGATGAAAACTGGGCGTCTTTAGCGTGGTTTATAAGCAGGTTTTCACCAACGAGCTTAGCATTAGAGCGATCAGAAGTTTCATCAACCACCCGCTCATCAGTTGTCGTCACTGTGACGCATTTCCAGTTGATATCGTGCGCCGACAATTCCTGCATGAATGGTGCAGGTGTGGTTCCACCTGGAATGGCAAGACTAGCATGACCGCGCAATTTAATCGCCTGATCAAGTTGATGAGCAACAGTTGCAGCTAACGCCTCGGTTTGCTGTTCGCGGCTATCATAACGTGTAATCAAATCAGTCACTCTCCAAGCCCTCGCCAGCGCCGACCGTCCTTGTGAACCATCATAAGTGCCTCTTCTGGCCCAGCACTTCCAACTTGATACCCGAATGGTTTTTGAGTACCCGCATCCCAAGCCGCAATAATGGGATCCATCCATTCCCAAGCGGTTTCCAACTCATCGTCACGCATGAACAATGTTTGATCACCACGGATAACATCCATGATCAGACGCTCATAAGCATCAGGCGTTGCTTGTGAACTATCAAGTGCATCGGCAAATGACATATCCAGTGGTACTTCCGCCAAGCGCATACCACCTGGGCCGGGTTCTTTGATGGTCATTTTCAAAGTGATCCCCTCATCCGGTTGCAAACGAATGATGAGCTCATTGCCTTTAAGTGGCGCATTCATTGAGAAGATAGAATGCGGTGGTTTTTTGAAGCTAATAACAATCTCGGAAATGCGCTGACGCAGTTTTTTGCCGGTTCGCAAATAAAACGGCGTTCCAGACCAGCGCCAGTTGGAAATGTCCACCTTCATCGCAACGAAACTTTCAGTCCGACTATCTGGGTTCTTCGCATGATCAACGTAATTTTCGCCAGCCTCAGAACTGCGATATTGTCCACGAACAACATCTTCCGCCGCAATCGAATCCAGCGCGCGTAACACCTTCAGTTTTTCATCTCGAACCGCATCAGGCGTAAATCGTGCCGGTGGCTCCATGGCGATTAGGCATAGCAATTGTAGAAGGTGGTTTTGCACCATATCGCGCATAGAACCTGATTTATCAAAATACTCACCACGCCCCTCAACACCCAGTGTTTCGGACACTGAGATTTGGACATGATCAATATTTTGCGCGTTCCATGATTGCTCAAACAATCCATTGGCAAACCGCAATGCCATTAAATTTTGGACCGTTTCTTTGCCAAGATAATGGTCGATGCGATAAATTTGTTTTTCTTCAAAGTTTTGGCGTAGCTTTTGGTTTAGCTCGCGTGCACTGGGAGCATCCTTACCAAACGGTTTTTCAACGATAATGCGCGAGTCCGCGGTTTTAATGCCATACTCGCCAAGCTTTGAAGCAATGTCGCCAAACAACGACGGCGCGACCGATAGATAAAAAGCGCGGATCACATCTTCACGAAAAAGGTCGCGGAGCGTGTCCCACCCAGCATCACCAAAGACATCAATTGGCACATAATCGATGAGGCCGAGAAATTGCTCTAAGGCTTCTTCTTCGTCTTTCGCGACCGACGCGAATTCATGAAATGCGTTTCTGATCGCATCCACAAACCCAGCCTGATCCATGTCGCTACGTGCGGCGCCGATTATTCTGGCCTCTATAGGCATCTGCCCCGCAACGAAACGTTTAAATAAACTCGGGAAAATCTTTCGTTTCGCGAGATCACCCGTCGC
Source organism: Hyphomicrobiales bacterium (assembly GCA_039973685.1). Lineage (NCBI taxonomy): Bacteria > Pseudomonadati > Pseudomonadota > Alphaproteobacteria > Hyphomicrobiales > Hyphomicrobiales bacterium. The sequence goes on along the minus strand of JBDWKL010000028.1, from coordinate 53,903 downwards.
ACCAAAAACCACCAAATCAAATGGTTGCACCGGAATTGTTTTTGCACTCATAACGAAAGCTCTTGGTTGGACATTGGGTGGCACACCTAATTAAATTTGGCATGGCACGATTGTCGGAAATGACCTGTATAAAAGACTAAACTCGGCCATCTCCAATGAGTGGCCGAGTAAAATCTCAACTAATTCTCGTCAAATGATACCAGTGCCATTCCAGAGGCACCAATACTAAAGCCTATAAAGACCTATCAAGAATCTTCAAAATCTGAGCTTGGTAAGCTTCTTCCGTCACAAGACCCTTGTCTCTTAATGACTTCAATTTAGCCAATTGCTGTTCTGCACTGCCGCTTGATCTTGCGCGCGCTGGCGCAGCGCTGGCTGCAGGTGACTGAGCAACAGATGGTGTTGCAGCTTGCTGCCGTTGCCCACCAATTTGGCCAGCACCAGCTTGTGTCGCTGAATCCAAACCAACCACGACCCAGTCATTACGTACTTTTCCGTGTAGGCGTGCTAACTTCACACTGTCAGTTGCTAAAATGTCGACAGCAATCCGTGATTTTGAGCTTCTTGATCCATCTCTGCCTTGCAACGATTTGCGTGTCTTGCGGATCCCAAATCTATTCGCACTAGAATCCACAGCACCTGTTGCGCGGCCGGCATCATTCAATGCAGAACCAAATATGATGTTAAGTCGGTTACCGCGATAAAACGCCCGCCCTGATGTAACAACGCTAGATGAAGCAAGTAGTTGCTGTCCTGTGCCACCGCGGCTAGATTTTAGGGAAAAGAAAACATCTTGGCCTCTACCCGCTTGCCGGAATGCTTGGACAAGAAAAGGAGTTAGCGTTCTCGCGTCATCATCTAGAAACAAAAAAGACGATCGCTTGTTGCCCCGTGCTCTTGAAACAATATTACCTAAACCGCTCTTTTTTTGAACTTTAAGTGCCCGTAGGGCAAAGTAGACATCACTGTCGCTAAACGAAATGGGATGCTGATTGGATGACGTCTTTTCCGCATCTACAATTTTCACCACACCCAGGGGTGACCGCCAAATATCTTGAGCGCTTGTCGTCGGTGTTGCACCAAAAGTCGCGATTATCGCGACAGCAAACGCAGTTACCCAACCAACAACCATCCGGTCTTTTGAACGTTTACACACAGCACTGGTATTTAGCATATTCTCTAGCTCCAATAATAATAATGGAGAGGCAGAAAATCTGCCTCTCCAAAACTTATACGTTAAATTTTAGAGTTCGAAAACCTAAAAACGTACAGACAATTCAGTAACAATACCGTCGAAACCACCGGTATCGCCTGCAGAGTTTTCATCTTCGTCTTGGTTTACATATTCAACTTTGAATAGTGAACGCTCATCGATGAACCAACCAGCACCAACTTGTAGGCGCTCAAGGTTACCACCATCAACATCATCTGTTGTGTTTCTAACTTGAGTAAAGCGACCAGCTACGTAGAACTTGTCTTTCAACAAGAACTGCTGAATGCCTACACCCCAGAAAGAAATTGAGCTTTCACGTTCGATAACACCGATAGTATTTGGGTTACCACCAGAAGTTTGGTTACCGTCTGCATCAACAAACGAGAAATCTGATTCAGCAAAACCACCCCATGCACGGATCAATGTGCCTGGACCGAAGTTCTGTGAACGGTATTGCGCGTTGAACTGAAGGATTTGACCATCAACACCTGGCAACAAGTTTTGGTGGAAAATACGTGATGACTGACCATCACCATTGCCACCGTTACCACCGAAGCGGTTGTTTGAAGCTAGGAAGTAGTTGTCGCCGTCACCAGCAAACAAGCCATCAGTCTGTACGCCGTCAAGTGAGAAAATGCCTGCAACGTTACCAACTGCAACAGAATCACCCTGACCGATTTGGTCGCCACCGCCACCAAGGAAGAAGCGTGTGCTGAATGATAGACCAGATGTTGTATCTACACCTGCACCAACCAAAAGGTTGAAGCCTTTGTCTGGGTTTGAATCGCCACCAAATGTTGGAACTGTAACCGCTACGTCAGCGCTGTATGACTTAACAAAGCCATCAAGCTGATCGGAGATTACAAGCTGTGCGCCTGATTGAGCAGTACCAAAACTTGTTGGTGAGTTACCGATCAATGGGTTGCCCTGAACAACAGAACCATCTGAGAAGCTGTGCAAGCCATCAAATGTACCAACACCGATGTTACCAGTTTTCAAGTGAACTTCTGGACCATCGTCGAGGCCAGCCAAACCTGTAAGGTTCAAATCAATGAAACCGAAGTCTTGGTTCAATGAGAATGGGTCTAGACCTTGGAAGTCATTTGGCTCTTCCGCAATATCAACAAACGCGAAAATGTTGTCTGTGATGTGGAAAGTTAGTTCCAAGTTAAAGCGAAGACGCTGGAAGCTTGGGTCTGTGTCTGCATTGATTGGGAAGAATGCTGAGTCAGAATCTGCCTCAAGTGCATTGAAGTGCTGTGCAGCACCCAAACCAATTTTCAAACGGCCACCAAATAGTGTTAGTGGATCTTCTTCAGCAGCTGGTGCTTGAATTTCTTCAAGGTCTGCTGCGTTGGCTGTGCCCACCATTGGGAAAACCAGCATTGTAGTAGTTAGAAGAGCTAGTGCGCTGTTGCGTCCTGCCCCGATCAAGCGTTGCCCTAATGTCTCCGCTCTTTCCATATTTTCGATCATTGTAATCCTCCATAAATCACAAGTGGTTGGGTATGTAAGGGTAAACACACCCGTCACATGGCCTAAATATCCACGATTGAAGGGAAAAACGTCAATAGTTAACGAGGCATAAACGAAGCGATTGACTGGAAAACTCGGCCATTTCTCCAAATCACCAATACTAAACAACCTTAAAGATGTACATTTTTGTCTTGAAAATCGATATGCTTAACAGTTCCATTATTTTATTAAGTGGTCGAAATTATCATTTTTAGTAAAATTTTATATTAAATTACAATAACTTAGAATTTAACTCGTAAGACTTTAATCAATCTTCTTTTTCAAAAAAATACACCCCAAAAAATGTCATGTTGCAAATTAGCATCAACCCAAACTAATGTTCCGACCGTTATGGAAAATCGTGGACTTGACAAGTTTTTATATTGGATTTGCGTCAATAAACCACCAGTGCCTTGAATCTTTTCATGCCGACTCGCCTTTCTGAAAAAGACGAACCGTCGAATCGAACAACCTAATAATTTCGACACGAGAAATAATACAAGTTTTGCGCAAATTTCGTATCGTTTGAAAGCTTATGGAATCACATGTAACACCTGAAACACAAGGTGAATTCGCTGCCCAAACCCCCGTTTTTCAAGCAATAGTACGCACTTGAATTAGCCTTTTAATTTACAAACGGATACAGCCGTGCAGGTGCAAATCCACACAACAATGCATGGAAAGAGCACAACAAGCTAGAATAATTGAGGGAGAAGAAACTGTCTAAATTGACAGTATAGTTTCCAAGTTAAATGAGCTACGCAACCCAAATTACTTGGAAATTTCGCACAAAAATGCACGTTAATCAGCCTGAATTGGCGTTCAAATATTGATTACGAGCCGATTTGCTCACGCCAAGGCGGAACAGCGCCCGCTTGGGAAACTGTATAGGCGGCGACATTGTTCGCCATATTCAAAGCATGATGTAGATTATCATTGCTAATGTCAGCAAGGGCCGTCTTTGTTAAACACCCCTTCTCTTCAAGGCCCGCCAAGAAGCCCGCATTGAACGTATCACCGGCGCCAATTGTATCGACGACCTCGACCTTTTTTGCGCTCTGGTGGCACTTTCCAGCTTTGTTATAAGCTGTAACCCCCGCAGAGCCTTCTGTCATTAAGACGACTTTCACGCCTTCTTGCAGCCACTTATCAATCGCTGAATGATGATCGCCGCCCTCGATAATCCAATCAAGGTCCTCGTCAGATACCTTCACAATATCAGCCTTTGAGATCATGCGATTGATGCGGGCACGGTGGCTGATTGCATCAGTAATGAAACTTGTGCGGATATTAGGGTCCAGCGAAATAACGCTATGTGGGGCATTATCTGTCAGCAACGCCTCATAAGCGGAACCACAGGGCTCTGGGATAAGGCTTATGGCACCAAAGTGAAATGCGCTAATCGCTTGAGAAAAACTTGGAATTTTATCGGCACTCAACGAGCGCCCAGCAGAATTTTCATCAAAAAACGAATACTGTGCTTGGCCGTTTGTTAGCTTAACAAAAGCAAGCGTTGTCGGTTGGTCAATTCGGACACAATATTGGGTATCAACTTTGGAATTTTGAAGCGCTTCGATCAATTGATCGCCAAACATATCCGAAGAGATGCCGCTTACCATTCCAGCATCGAGGCCAAGCCGCCCCAATGCTATTGCTGTATTAAAAATCGCCCCGCCAGCGACAGGATAAAACACATCCTCGCCGCTTGGTAGTTGACGAGGAAGCATATCAATTAATGCTTCGCCGCAGCAAATGATCACCGCAAGCGCCCTCCACTGTCTTTATCAAACATATGGATATTTTCAGGATCCGCATTGAAGTGCACAGTATCACCGCGTTTGACGCCTGTTAATTCGACAGCCTTAGCCACAAACTCAACACCAGTCTCCGTGGTAATATGTCCAAGCACATGGTCACCAAGCTGCTCAATAAGGTCAAGCTTACCAGAAATAAGCGCTTGCGCTTTTGTGCAGCTAACCAAGTGTTCAGGTCTAATCCCAATCACTATGTTTTTGCTCAATGCATCAGCGGCAACTTTAATTTTCTTAGCGCCACCAATAGCAAGACTCTTACCTGAAGCCTCGCCATCAAAGAAATTCATTGCTGGACTGCCGATGAAACTAGCCACAAACAGATTATCTGGGCGGTTATAAAGCTCCATAGGTGGGCCAACTTGTTCAACACGTCCATCCCGCAAAACAACAATTTTGTCAGCGAGTGTCATCGCCTCAACTTGGTCATGGGTTACATAGACCATCGTCGCTCCAAGGCGCTCATGAAGGCGTGCGATTTCAAGCCTTGTTTGGCCGCGAAGAGCTGCATCAAGGTTTGATAACGGTTCGTCGAATAGGAATACCTGAGGTTCACGTACAATCGCACGACCAATGGCAACACGTTGGCGTTGGCCGCCTGACAAAGCGCGCGGTGTACGTTCTAAATAGCTCTCGATGTCGAGAATTCGAGCTGCTTCACGTACGCGTTTTTCAATTTCAGCTTCAGGTGTCTTGGCTTGTTTTAAACCAAACGCCATATTGTTATAAACTGTCATGTGTGGGTAAAGCGCATAGGTCTGAAACACCATAGCAACACCACGTTTTGAAGGCGCCACATCGTTTACGACATTATCGCCAATCGACACATCACCGCTTGTAATATCTTCAAGACCAGCGATCATTCGTAGCAATGTAGATTTGCCGCAACCAGATGGTCCAACAAAAACGACAAATTCACCATCTTCAATATCTAAATCGACGCCATGCATAACCTGCAGATCGCCATAAGACTTCTTTACATTCTGAATTGTTACACCGGCCATGATTGCTCCATTTGTTTAATTGCCGACAACATACAAGGCACGAACTCGCCATAACGTTCAGGCAAGTCCCCCCATAATTGTTTTGTTTTGGCAAATTTCTCTTCTGCGCCAACCTCCAAGAGAGGTTCAAGCTGCCCCCACAAAGGTTCATGATAAATAATATGTACTTCACCTAATGAGAACCGCTTGGCATAAACATACCAACTGGCAATACTCGCGAAGCTCTTATAGGGCGTTATGCCTTGCTCCAGGCATGACTCGATCGTTGGACGAATATAGATGGTCATCTTAGAAAACCCATCCATACAAATCCGTTCCAGCTGATCAGCGAGCGCTGGATTAGAAAAGCGATCAGCAACCGTCTCAACATAGACGTTCTTGTCAAACGGCACATCAAGATCAAGCCCTGGCAAAACTTCGCTTTTCTCGAAATCGTAATAGAATTGCAGCAGGTCCGCCCGATCCATAATCTCGTCAAATGTATTTAAACCGGCAAGAGCACCCAAGTAACAAAGAGCTGTATGCCCACCATTCAATATTCTGATCTTGGTCTCTTCAAACGGGTCAACATCATCAACAATTTCCACACCAACTTTATCAAGTTGGGGAGTTGGTGCTGTAAATTTATCTTCTAATACCCATTGCGAGAACGCTTCGGCATGAATTGGATTGAGAGATTGACCAGGAAAGAGTGCTTTGATCTCAGTTTTCAAAGCTCCCGTTGCGCGCGGTGTAATTTTGTCCACCATCGAACAGGGAAAGCCAACATTTTCATTGACCCAATCAATCAACTCGTTTTCGCCACAAGCTTTCAGATAAGCTTTGAAATTACGCGAAAGCATTTTTCCGTTTGCCCGAATATTGTCGCAACAAAAAACGTTAATCGGTTGGTCAATCGTGTCAGCCCGCCCTTTAAGAGCGCGCAGCAAATAAGCATAAACTGAACAGCATTTCTCACCGGCGATTTCGCTCGAAATAAGTTCATCATCGAGATTAAGCGTCATATCGTCGTTTAGATAATAACCGCTCTCTGTAACCGTAACAGAAATGATATGGACACTCGGCAAGCTCGCAAGCTTTTCTGCCTCATCACTATCATTACTCCAATCGGCAAACCGGCAATGCGATCGCACCATTCGAAACGTTTCATCGCCATTTGGAGCTATAGTCTTCAGTAAATAGCCATCACTGTCCGAGATTGCATTGAAAGATTCACTTTCGCTCTCTCTCAAATTCACAGCCGCAATACCCCAGCGCAAATCGCCAGTTGATTCCATATAGTCATCAAAATAAACGGATTGGTGAGCACGGTGAAAGGCACCATAGCCTAGGTGTAAAACGCCAATATCGCACGCTTTATTATCGTATTTCGTTTTCTTAACTACGGGACTACACGTGTCCATTAGGCTGATACTCACTGTAATTCCAAACTATCGGACACAAGGCCTTTAACGGCTATTTCTCGATATTCTTTGGGGGTCAATCCCTTCATCTTCAGGAATTGTCTGTTGAAGTTTGCTAGGTTTTGAAAGCCTACATCAAAGCAGATTGTTGAGATCTGTTTGTCCGTTGAATAAAGCAACGAACAGGCTTGGCTGATGCGAACCCGATTAACGAACTCCGTAAATCTATTGCCAGTTACAATTTGAAAATTCCGAGAAAAAGATGTTGTGCTCATACCGGCCATTTTGGCGACAATCTCAAGTGAGATATTTTCAGCAAAATTCCCGGAAATATAATCAACAACTTCTGCAATACGGGCCTGTTTCGAATTGCCTTCAGGATGAACCATGCCAGCCACTGAAAGTGGCCGTTTTTCGGCATGCTCATTCAATCTGTATAAGAAGCGCAGAAAAGAGACGATACGCTCGACCCCTTTTGCATCTCTGATGCGCTTTAAATGAGTGCGAGCCATATCAGGGCTAAAACCAGTGAACTCAATTCCCGATTTCGCCAATTCCAACAAAGGAACAAACTCACGAAATTCAGGAAAAGCCTTTGTCAGCTGATCGATATTTTCTTGGCTAAACTGAACCAGCATATCACGCACATCCACGGGTGTAGGATTGGTGTACTCATCCGTAATCCAATTGTGCGGTAGGTATGGGCCTGTCAAAAACAAAGAACCAGGTTCGAATTCGCCGATATGATCGCCGATAAATGCTTTTCCATGCGTCTCAGCAACGAAATGCAATTCGTACTCCGCATGGCTATGCCAACGACAAAGTTTCGTCGGCCAGCCATGTTCAAGATAGCGGATACTTTGTATCCCGCGATCCACATACTCAAGTTCTGGTTCAATAATCGACATCGTTCACCACAAATTTCAATTAAAATGCCAAATATAGAGTCGGAGATGATGAAAGCTTCATCATTTGACCGCACCGAAAGTAAGGCCTTGCACCAATTGCTTTTGAGTAAGCCACCCAAAGATCATGATAGGAGCACATGCCAACATTGATACGGCAGACAGTTTCGCCCAGAACAAGCCTTCAGGACTAGAGAATGACGCAACCAAAGATACCAAGGTACCTGCATCACCTGAAGTCAAAGCAATCGACCAAAACGCTTCATTCCACAACAAGACGATCGACAACAACGCCGTCGAAGCAAGACCGCCCCATGCAAGTGGCATAACAATTTGGGTAATCTCGTTCATCGTCGATGTTCCATCCATACGACTTGCTTCTAGAATTTCCTTCGGAATTTCGCGGAAATAATTGAACAAGATCATCATGATAATCGGAAGGTTGATCAGTGAATAAATGATAACCAGCGCAATGCGTGTATCGAGCAAACCAAAATACTGAGAAATCAGGTAGATCGGCATAAGCACACCAACAGCTGGAAGCATTTTCGTTGAAAGCATCCAAAGCAGAATGTCTTTCGTCCAACGCCCCGGGCTAAACGCCATTGCATAAGCACTTGGGATAGCAATCAACATAGCCAAAGCTGTACCGCCAACACTTGTAATGACCGAATTCCAAGCGTGCTTCACGTAATCTGTACGCTCGTTGATCAGTGTGTAGTTTTCAATTGTCGGATCAAAGAACAGCAAAGGTGGCACTGCGATCGCCTGCCCTTCTGTCTTGAAACTTGTCAAAAACATCCAGAAAATTGGGAAGAAAAATAAGATCGTTACAACCCATGCTGCGGTCGTTGCAATCCGATTTTTGAGAACTTCTTTTTGTTTATCAGTCATAGCCACACCCAATTAAACCGTTAGATTTTTGCCGACAGCCTTCACGAGGAAGTATGCGACAATATTAGCTAAGATGATCGCAAAAACGCCACCCGCCGAAGCGCTACCAACGTCAAAGCCAAAGAGAGCTTCTTGGTAGATGAGGAATGTTAAGTTCGTCGATGAAGTACCAGGTCCGCCACTTGTTGTGACAAGGATTTCAGCGAAAACTGAGAGGTGGAAAATCATCTGGATCATAATCACAATTGAGATCGGTCGAGCCAAATGAGGCAGCGTTAGATTCCAGAATTTTGCCCAGAAGCCTGCACCATCAAGGGTGGCAGCTTCCATTTGTTCACGATCCTGACTTTGCAAAGAGGTCATGAAAATAAGGATAGCAAACGGGGTCCACTGCCAACTCACTATCAATATGATAGAAAAGAGCGGGAGATCTGCGAGCCATTCGATGGGGGTAGCCCCAAAGAAGCGAGATACAACGGCGAGTAGACCTTGAATAGGGTCCATCATCATGTTTTTCCAAAGCAGCGCATTGACTGTTGGCATGATAAAGAATGGAGAAATCAACATGACCCGCGCAATGCCCCGACCAGGGAATGGACGGTCAATCAAAATAGCAATCGCGAGGCCTAAGAATACTGTTATTGCGAGGACGGAGCCAACCAAAATAAGCGTATTTAATACGGCAGGCCAAAAACGAGGATCGGTATAGAAGAACTCGTAGTTCGACCACCCAATAAATCCAGACAACTGAGGCTTCTGCAACAGGTAGCGCTGGGTCGAGAAATAAACTGTCATTGACAGTGGCACAATCATCCATATGAGCAATAAGATAATGCTCGGCGCTTGCAGCCATCTTGCTAAAGTCGGATTCATGATGCCTCCTCGGTGGAAAAAAGCTCTGGTGCACGAGGCACCAGAGCCGTTACGTAGATGCTCCGGAAATCATCCAAACCGGATCATCGACTACTTCTTAGTAATAGCCAGCCTTGCGCATTTCGCGGTCGGCAGCTGCTTGGGAGTTCTTCAAAGCTTCCTTAACTGAGATTTGTCCAGCAAGTGCAGCTGTCATTTGCTGACCTACCGCAACACCAATTGACTGGAACTCAGGGATCGCAGCGAACTGTACACCAACATATGGTGATGGGTTCAGCGTTGAATCTTCTGGGTTAGCAGAAAGGATAGCTTTAAGCTCGGCTTCATCAAAAGTCGCAGCTTCCTGGAACTTAGGATTGTCGTAAGTAGACTGACGTGTACCAGTTGGAACACTTCCCCAGCCGTTTCTTGAAGCTACAAGCTCGATGTACTCTTTAGATGTCGCCCATTCGATGAACTTTTTAGCATCGTCAGCTTGCTTTGATCCAGCAGGGATCGCAAGAGACCAAGCCCAAAGCCAGTTAGCGCCCTTAGTGGTCACTTTCTGTGGAGCTTGTGCGAAAGCCATCTTATCAGCAACTTTAGACTGTTTTGGATCTGTTACGAATGACGCAGCAATTGTTGCATCAATCCACATACCACAACGACCTTCGTTGATGAGTGCGAGGATTTCATTGAATGAATTACCTTCTGATCCTGGAGGACCATATTTAGTTAGAAGGTCTACATAGAATGATACAGCAGCTTCCCACTCTGGGCTATCAAGTGCTGGTGTCCAGTCTTGATTAAACCATTGTGCGCCGAAGCTGTTTGCCATGGTCGTAATAAACGCCATGTTGTCGCCCCAGCCTGGTTTACCGCGCAAGCAGATACCAAACACGCCATCATCTGGCTTGTGAAGTGCTGCAGCTACATCTTTAATGTGATCCCAGCTTGGGTTGTCTTCGATTTTAAGACCAGCGCCCTCAACCAAGTCCTTACGGTACATGATCATTGAGCTTTCGCCGTAGAATGGTGCAGCATAAAGCTTACCATCGTAGCTCAAGCCACCGCGCATAGCTGGCAAGATGTCATCAACATCGTAGCTAGCATCGAATTCCAACGGAACAAGCCAATTTTGCTTACCCCAGATCGGTGCTTCGTACATACCAATTGTCATAACGTCGAATTGGCCGCCTTTAGTGGCGATGTCTGTTGTAACACGTTGGCGTAGAGTGCCTTCTTCAAGTGTTACCCAGTTAAGTTTGATACCAGGATTCGCTTTTTCGAATTCCGGTGTAAACTTTTGCATTTCTACCATGTGACCGTTGTTTACAGTCGCAATCGTTAGTTCGCCAGCGAATGCTGTCAATGCAGTAGTCGTTGTGAACGCAGCTGCCAACATACAGCTCTTAAATGCTTTCATTGTTTCCTCCCTAGAAATTAACTCAGCTTTTTGAGTAGGTTAAATCTACAATGAAAACCCTACCATCGGGCTAGTATTAATCAACATCATAATTGTATTTTTTTGCGGGCTATTTTCCCAAATCACAATATTAGCGTTCTTAAAGTATTAGTCGCTGGACATTCCAATCCACAACGACCATTCTGCGATTGCTAATACAACCTCATGCACCAGCACCCTTCCCCACAACTTATGTTCGCCAAATTTGATAGATAGAAATTATAGTATAATTACATAGACTTAGGGTTTTTCAGTTTGATGCTTCACCATTTAAACCGCACCCAAAAAGTGTACTTTATAAAATATCACCGAGAGAGTATTCATAGAGCAACGCAGACAACTTTTATCGTCAAGAGAAACTAATTTTACTATAGCCTCATCGATAATTGCCTGATTTTTATGCAATTACTCTTGTTATAAATTAAGTGGATTATTTTGTTTTACGCACTGAGGTAATGCAGCCCCTATTCTACAGGTAGAGGTATAAAACTACTTCTAGCCATGAATGCACGTTAGAAACTACAGCTCAAAATAGTAATGGTCGAAGCTATGGCGATTATGAGATTTCGCGCATACTGGTTTGCTTAAAATTTATCATTACAGCGAAAATCACTCTGTGACGCAGCCCATCCACATTTGGATTTATTGGAACGAAAGCAACCCTGCTGTGGGAGAACCAAGATATACAAAATAACTGGGAGTTAATTATGGAGCGGGTAGCGGGAATCGAACCCGCATATTCAGCTTGGAAGGCTGCTGCACTACCATTGTGCTATACCCGCATCCGTTGATCACTATAACACAAAAAACCAGGGGTTGATGGTGGAGGAGGTTGGATTCGAACCAACGTAGGCATAGCCAGCGGATTTACAGTCCGCCCCCTTTAGCCACTCGGGCACTCCTCCCTATCAACGTAACGAGCGGGTAAGCTCGCCTTTCGTCAAATTTGACGGGATATCATCTGGTAATCAGTGATGATCGAACTGGTTTATGGCGATATGGAACCGACCTGTCAATGGAAAATAACGCGGTAATTTCAACTCTCTCTGTTCTTTCTTGGTTGAAGGGTCTAGGGATGGTGAAATTGTGAAACACAAAACCATGGATACGCTTGAACATGAGCACGAGACGCAACCAAAATTCCTCAAAGTCGGGTGATCAAAAAAAACAACAAAGACACACGACAAAGCCGAAGAAGCGCCCCTCTCTTGGACTTAGTGGTGACGAAATTGTGCTTTATGGCTCGCACGCCGTTACAGCTGCGATCGCAAACCCGAACCGACAGATCAAACGATTCCTCGCAACGGAACAGGCTGCCGACAAACATTTTGATGAAGCCAAAGCGCGTGGGCTTACCATTGCTGTCGTTGATAATGATGAGATCAATGCAATCACGGGCGCTGGTGCCGTTCACCAAGGCCTCGCCCTTATCACCCGCCCCTTAGAAGGTGGCGACATTCATGATGCTGATACCATGTCGTTGGTTGTCGTGCTGGATCAAATCACCGACCCGCATAATGTCGGCGCAATTATTCGTTCAGCCGTTGCTTTGGGCGCTGAAGCCGTAATTTCAACGCACAAGAACGCACCGCGCGAAAATGGCCTCATGGCAAAAATCGCTTCTGGCGGATTAGATCATATTGAGATGATACAAGTGAGCAACCTCGCGCAGACGCTTGATAAGCTCCAAAGCTTCGACTTCTTGACCGTTGGCCTTGATAGCGAAGGCCCCAAAGACATGACCGAGAGCTTACACGGTAACAAGATCGCTCTTGTGCTTGGCGCCGAAGGCCAAGGCCTAAGACGCCTCACACGGGAACGCTGTGACATTCTGGCGCGTTTGGACATGCCCGGCGAGATTAAAAGCCTCAACGTATCAAATGCCGCCGCCCTATCGCTTTACCTAGCGCGGCAGCATCTTGGAAAGACAAGCAGCGAGGCTTAACTCTCGTCTATTGGCAGTACCCTGCCCCAGAACGGACAACGGTCGCATTATCTGCAACTGAAATGATTCGTGCGCGGCGATTGCAGCGCGCGATTTCCTGATCGCTCAATGTCTGCTCAGGCTTTATCAAGGTTGAGGATCCAATTGAGCGCTTGTCGCGCACTTGTTTTGTAAAGGCTGAAAAAGTCTTCACATTGCGGATGATGTTCACACCGGCATTTTCTTCAACAACCACCAACGCATTGGCAGGAACGGTTGCTGCAAAACCAGTCACAAGCATCGACAAAGCGAGTGTTACGGACTTAAGCATTGTTATTTTCATCATTGGCTTACTTGCTCCCTTGAGCATCAGATTTAAAAGTAAGCGCACCACATCAAGCGACCCGCAAAGGCCGCCCGCACCGTGGTTAATAAAAGGTAAATGATGAATTTAATCAAGCCCATCACGCTTTATTTCTGAAATTCCCCCTCACCTTATGGTGTTGAACGCATACAGCGAACAAGCCACTTTTTTCCCTCCAAATCACTCACCAAACCTGAAATCCGGTAAGAAAATTTGACAATCTCAACACCAAAACAGCGAGATGATACATTCTATGTCTGATTTCTTAGTTTTCGGCTTGATATCCCTTTAGCTTTTCTGTAACCCAGTCCGTGGAGACGTGGCCGAGTGGCTGAAGGCGCGCCCCTGCTAAGGGCGTATACGGGGAACCGTATCGAGGGTTCGAATCCCTTCGTCTCCGCCACTAATTCTATTTAAATTCTTGTTTTTAAATAGGTTGTTTGTTTTAGAACCCCTTCAATCATTACCATAATCATAACCAAGGCTTTGATTGCATCGTCAAACGACCCTTTGTGCAACCTTTGTGTTTTCCATCGCATTCCACGATAAAACGCTTCGAGTTCTGATTTATCAAATTTCATAACATTGCCAGACCGTGAGCCAGTCAAGCGTCTGAACGCAATCTTGTCGTTGGCTGATCCTCCCCCACTGAATTGGTCCACCTGATTTCATTCCAGGCCGCCTACTAGGTTAGGCCTACGACACGGCTTGCTATGTATTCGCGACACCTGAACATCCAAACACCGAAAAGTGCCATAAATAAACTGCCAATCCCCCATAAGAAAATACCGGTTAAAGTTTGGAATTTCCCCTGCCGCGGATTATATCGCGCATCAAAAATGTCTCCAACATCACCTGAAAAGCGGATAGCCCTGTGGCTATGGCGGTCTCCTTTAAATTCGCCTTCGACAACTTGATAAGTCTCATGCGTCCGCTTTTTTCGCTTTTTACAAATTCAATGCTTTCAGCAGGTGAGAGGCCACAACAGCCCTCTCTAGTTCTAGCTCTAGGCTATTCCTTGTCCCAAGCAAGATGAGGGTCTGATACGGCTCTCTCATTACGCCCATGCCGATAACCAGAAATCGCCGTGTAGACCTCTTTTCTTAGACGATTAAGACCACCCAATGCCTGAAATTCATCGGGCGTTCTTGCTGGATTAAAATCTGAATGCTCGCAAAAATCGTCACTATGGGCGTTCGCAAAATCCTGCTTTGGAATTTTGATGCGGCCAATTTCTTGAAACGGCATCACGTCCTCGCTCCAGTCCGCTGATGCATCTTCAACAGAAACCGACCCGTCATTGACCTGTACAGATAACGCAAAACACGCAGGCGCAACATCGAGATGCTTTTTCAAATTTCCCCTTAAATAATTAGGGTTGCTCTTATCGAGATTTAACACGACATCGGCTTGGTCTACTGTGCACGCCTTTGCTGTATATTTAATCTGTTGCTTGTCACCGAAACCATAAGGCGACATTGAAAAATACTGCATGTTGAGCGGCGTGGTAATTTCCAAACTGCTGTTTGTGTAAGCATCTATAAATGGCCGTATACGCCAGCTGAATGGATTTAAATTTGGCATGAAATATTTTCTCAAGCCATCGGGTTTGCCAATAAGAACCCCAGCTTTCACAAAGTCGAAATAGTCCACTGGATTAGGTGAGAAGAAAACCGGATAATTGCCAAGAAGAATATCAAACTGATCAACAGGCCCCGTTTCCGATGCTTTGGTTGTTGGTGGCGTATTGAGAATTTTCAACGCTAAACCACGGCCATCAAAATCAATATCATGGCGAGGTTTGAAAGCACCATTGGAAAAGCGCACCCACGCCTTATATTCCGCGCCCGCATTGGCAAACATGCCCACCTTCAAATTCTGAGGCAACTCGTCTTCAACCTCAAACGTTGCCTTCAAGCAGCCATGAGATTTCGCATGTGCATCCCGCGTTACCGTTCCTGGCTGAGCACGAGTTGCCCCTTCCAAGTCCGCAATAATTTGTTTGATGATCGCATCAAACGTTGCACGCTCAAGATCTTCCGCGCCCCTCAGCTCTGGCGGCAATTTGTTCTCAAATTTATCCGCTCCCCACAAAATCGCGGTCACGCCTATAAGGCTTAACCCTGCTATTTTTAAGGTTTTACTCAACCGTGACATCTAACAAACCGCCTATAATGTTTTCAAATAAGCGATGAGCGCCATGCGATCCTCGTCGCTAAACTTTTCATTGCCGTAATCATGCCCTCGGTTGGTGTTGCCATCAACAGAGTTCAAAGCACCACCCGTACTGTTACGCGCCTCAAACAGAAAACGATTTGCTTCCGTTTTATTGGTGATGAAACCGACCTTAACTGGATCATATTCATAACTGCCCGTCCAAAACCAATTAGGACGCTGGTCTGCAGGCAAGAGTAAATCATACAATGTAGGAACCGATCCATTGTGTAAGAAAGGCGCTGTTGCCCATATGCCATTCAAAGGGCGACTTGTGTAACCGAGATAATTGTTTCTTACATCATGTCCCGAAAGCAGGAGACAGACCCGCAAACAGTCTTCCAAACGCTTCGCTTTATCAGTCTTTCGATCGTAGTTTTGCCATTCGCTGCCCAGCTCAACCACGGACGCGTCATCATCAATTCCACCTATTCCTCTGGGAATACTCGGCGCACTTAAGAAGCTAGTACCAATCAATTCAGTCACATTGCTCTGATTGGCAGCCAGAATACCCGCAACCGTTAGGCTCAAAAGCTTACTTGCTTCTATCTTCTCACCCAAGGCAACAGGATCACCGCGCTCAATACTCTTGAAATCAACATTAGACGCAACCGCCCGATCACTGCTCCACAATCCTGTGCGCAGCGTCGCTGAATAAGCATTGCACGCCATCCAAGGATCGGTAGACAGTTTTTCGATGCGCTGATTGTGTAGGTTTTTAGGAAGGTACTGTAATCGCTCTTCAGCAATTTTCGCCGAGCTTGCTAGATAGTTCTCCTGAACAACGATGTCCCGCTTTGTATCCGTGCGGTCGACCACATCATGGCACAGAAGACAATTTTGTTGATAAAGGTCCTCCCCTCGCGCAACGAGCTTTGCCTCGTTCTTTTTTTCCTCTTCATCATGGGGACCAAAAATCTTTGTCGGCCATTTAGGCGAGCGCATATGTTCTGTTGATTTTTCAAGGCTGTATAGATTTTTAAGATCAACGCTTGATGCAAAACCATCTTTATCGATCTTTTTCTCAACGGTCACATCCCCAAAAACACCAATAAATTCGCCCATATTTCTGGCAAGTGCACCAACATCAACACCCCAAAAATAAACCCGTGGTGCAGCACCGTTATATTGCACCTTATTGTATTGCGGCGCGCTCCAGATGAAAGGGATACTTACCGGCGCATCAGGCTGGTTAAATTCTTGATCGCCATCTTTAAGCAGCAAGGCGATCTTGTTGTAGATGTGGCCAAAGGCATCAATCCTGCCATACCCATATTTGACGAAGGTGAAATTGCTAGAAGCCTCTCGTTTTTGCCAATCAAGAACCTTTTTAAACTCGGTTCTCAGTTTGTCGCCATATTCAGCCTTAGCTTCAGCATCCACCAAAATCTTCGACGCAAAACGGTCCCACTTGGCCTTTTCGATATACGTCTCTTCAAGCGCTAAATTGAACTCATACATAAATGACTGGAAGTTCATAAGCGAACCACCACCATCAACTCTCATTTCCTGCCCCTTGTAGGTGATACGGGAGGTATGGCAGGCAGAACAGGTAAATCCAGCCCAATATTCTTTATCTGTTTGGTTCGGCTTCCATCGTAATTGAGTGCGCGAAAAATTAAGGTCAGATTGATTATTGAGCGCCATTCCAAGCGTCAGCTGCGCCAAATTCTCACGATCGGGCACATGGACTCTTCTTGGAATAAAGTTATGAGATTCTACGTGGTCTGGATCCATAAAAAGAGCCGTGGATCCCCGCTGCTCCAGCGCTTCCATCCATTCAAGCGGCAAAAGGCGCGAACCTTGGGTTGCCTCATACCAAAATGCTCTCGATTCATCATCCCAGCCTTGATCCAGCTCAACATTAATCGCAGGATCGTCAGGCGATGCCTTATAGGCACCCTCACTATAGTTTTGGCCTGAAAAATATTGAGTACCAATAAATATTGCTTCCAGTATAAGTACAGGTAATACAAACCAAAATATTCGCTTCATAAGCACTTCCCGAAATTATTGCTTAATAAGCATGTATACTGACGAGATAAGGCCAAGTCTATTCACAATTGACCTAATCTTGATCACATTTGACAGCCAAAATAGATTGGCCAGATAGAAGCTTGATGATAAATTATGTCGAGACGAAAACGAGACGCCCTTTATGCGTTAACACCGCTCCTTCGCGCGTTTAAATTGGAACAGTTCATGTCTATCTCGATTAAAGCCATTTTGACTTTTTTTATTCTCGCTGTTTCCACGAATCTCGGCTCGTTACGCGCCCAAGACACCGCAGCAACTTGGCAAGCTGAGCAGACGTTTCGCCGCGCAGCACATGAAGCTTATCTCCAAAAACACCGCGTTGATTATGCATGGTTTGCCAAACATGCATTCAGTCAGAGCGACGGCATACCTTTCATTCTTTTAAAATTACTCCCACGGGTCGCGCCTGAGCATTGGGGCAGCAAAGAGAATTTCCTTGATGTCGTTGGTCTCTTCCACGATGAACGTGACCTCAATTACCCCATCGCAAGCGGCATAGGCCTGAGCTTTTTCAATCGAGAAACTCTGCCAACCGATAGCGTCGATTACACAAGTGTAACCTGTGGCTCTTGCCATATTGGCCGCATCAAAGACGATGATGACAAGACCATTTATCTTGATGGCGGGATTAATTCAGAATTCAACATCGTTCAATTCAAACTGCGCATTTTCAAATCTGTGCAAGCCATTGTTGACGGCGCAAGGGACGACGCTGGCAAGCGCGAAAAAGCCTCGACTATTTTCTTAAACGCGCTCGATAAAGTTCACGCGGAAAACCCGAATTACTTTTATCAAAACTACCAATACCAAGGCCGCCACCTAAACGCAGACTATGAACGCTCCCAAATTGAAAACTTTAAGCGTCAAGCACCGAAACTCATTGATGCCTTCATAACCAAAGCAGAACAAGACTATGAGGCCTTAGAGATCTTAAAGGATCAAAGTTACAAAGCGCTCGGTCAGGCTTTTTGGGATGGTACGCCCGGCATGGCGGACGCAACAGGCATCAGCACCACCGGCGGCTTCAACAAAATAGAGGGCTTTTTTGATCGCCTTATTGCTTGGTGGTTTATCAAACCACCAACACCAGGCATAACCGACTTCATGGCCGTATGGCAGCAAGATAGACGGAAAGTTAGCTGGGACAGTGACAAGCTCAATATTCATAACGGCGGCGGCCAATGGAACGGCAATATTCCGCTGCCGATTTACCGCAACCTTGCAGCTCAGCTAACCTCGGGCTTGAACGACAATGATATTCGTGTTTCCGCTTATTCAAGCAAGTTGCTGAGCGCTCTACCCGCCCCTGTTTATCCTTTTGAGGTGGATACCAAACTTGCGAGCAAAGGCCGCGCTCTTTTTGAAGAAAATTGTAGTGCCTGCCATCGCGATAATAACGGCACAGTCTATGACAACCTAGGAACAGAATTTAATCGCGCCAAGATTGTAACCTCCCCCATTCGCGATGCGGGAGTAGCGCGTCTTGCAAGCGTTTGTTCGCCTTCCACGGAAGTAAAAATACACGGTCAATCCGCGCGCCCTTGCGCCGAGTTTGACGGCGTTTCGCTTGTTGGCCGCGAAGACCTGATCATGGCAGACTCAGGCCAGCAGCTTGGATACAACGCCCTTCCCCTTGGTGGCATATGGGCACAAGCCCCTTACCTCCATAATGGCTCTATCCCAACGCTCTACCACCTGCTGATGCCTAAAAGTAGACCCGATCAATTTGTGAAAAGCAGATTATCTTACGACAAGACCAAACTGGGCTTTTCATGGCAAATGCCTTTATCCGATAAAGATCAGAATTCTGCCGCTTACGTCTTTGACACCAAGATAGCCGAGGTTTTAAGCAACCAAGGTCACGACAAAGACATTAGCGCCGACAGCAACACTTATAAGCTAGACTGGTCGAACGACCCTGAAGGCGCAAAGGCGCTGATCGAATATTTGAAAACGCTGTAAGCGGGCAATTAACGGCGAGGCATTCAAACAAGCGGTTCATGTGGTGTTGCGCGGAAGTCATCGGCGTAGCCTCTGTATAGGCCCAATATTTCGCTCATCATCTGGCGTTTGCCAGCGTCCATATCTGCGATAGCGCGTGCGGGACGGCCTGCCCAAACTTTCCCTGATGTAAGACGCTGCCCTTGTTCTGTATGAGCACCAGCTGCCACAAGGACATCACTTTCAACCACGGTGCCAGCGGAAATACGCGCACCGATACCGATCAAACTGCCTTGCTCAATCGTGCAGTCAGATAGCGTTACGTTGTGGCCGATAGTAACGCCAGGACCGAGCACGATATCTGTTTGGTTGCAGGTTAGAATGCTGTTGTCTTGGATATTGCTACCCGCCCCAATTAAGATGCGATGAGAATGTGCAGCAAGTTTGCAGCCATACCATATTCCAACACCATCCCCAGCTGAAACAGTCCCCTGCACCAGTGCGGAAGGCGCAACGAAACAATCTGGTTTAGTCGTTGTCTCGATAGTCTCACGCTCAGCGTTGGGTTCTGCGTTGCGAATATTCTGGTGGTACTCATGCAGTTGAGCTGCCGCAAGCTTTGCGACTGGCTTGGCGGGACAACCCCTATAGAGCCAACCACCTTCCAACTGGCTACGAGGAAACACAACCGAGCCAGCAGAAATGACCGCACCCGCGCCAACGCTTGCACCGTCGAGAATAACGGCATCACGTTCAACCACACAGCCATCCCCCACATCGCAGGCATGGATGACAACATTGTTTCCGCAGGTTACTCGGTCACCGATATTCGTGGGGTAAATATCGTGGGCGATGTGCACTGTTGCGTGGCTGCCTAGGTGGAAGTCATCACCAATTACAACGTCATGGCCATCAGCACGCAAAACGGCGAAAGCACCGAGCGATGCGCGGTTGCCAAGTGTAACGCGACCAAGGACAACAGCGCCCTCTCCCGCATTGGCAAGTTCGCCTTTGATGCTAGGAGAAATACCATCATAAGTCGCACGTAAGGGGATGAAGTTATCGGCCATCAATTTTCTTCTTTTCATGGAGCGCATGGATCACGGCGGATTGTCGCTCACCAATGTTTCAATATTTCTCCTGCAGAGCATCTAAAGATGCAAGCAAAATACTGTCATCATCAACAGACGATAGGAAACACCCATCCTACATGTATTAAAACTGGATGGGTTGTACTACACTTCGATAAACTCATCTAAGCACAACGCTCGTGATAGAAACCCTAGGGAATAGTTTTCGGCACAAGACATGGACGCGAAACTAGACACAATCGATCTCAATCGAACGACGGTTTTCCCAACTGTGCGCAGGGTCTTTGGTCAGCCAAAGTGGCTTCTATTTATGGCCGCCTTGGTTATTCTCACAACGGTTACAATTTGGCAATCTGGCAAGGCCGCCATGATGGTATCACTCACCCGTTTGGAGAGCGTTTCACAGGAGCGGGTGAAGCTCTATCGCACAACCCTTGAAACGGCCCTCAATACACTTGGCCATGTGCCTTTGCTCGTCGCCCAACATGATGCCGTGCAAGACCTGTTACAAGAAGGCAGCGGCCTGCAAGATGTGCGTGATTATTTATCGAGTACTGCAACGGCATCTGGTGCGGCTGTTATCTTTGTTCTGCAGCCTGATGGAACAACCGTTGCTTCCAGTAATTGGGCAAAAGAAAAAAGCTTTGAAGGGCGCAATTACGGTTTTCGCCCTTACCATCGCGACGCGATTGAAGGTCGCGAAGGGCGTTTCTTTGCGGTGGGTTACACCACGGGGCGCTCTGGCTATTTTATCTCGCGACCCGTTTTTTCTGATGATGCGATCAGCCGTATTTTAGGGGTCGTGGTTGTCAAAGTTGAGCTTGAGGGCGTTCAAACAGCTTGGCAAGAAGGTGGTGAGTTGGTCATGGTGACCAATAAAGACGGTGTTGTCGTTTCAGCCTCCAACCCCAATTGGCTTTTTCGCACGCTCAGCCCACTTACAGCTAAGGTCAGACAAAGGATTGACCGCAATCAAACCTTTGTTGGGCAAGACCTCGAGCCGATTGATTTCAAAGAGTTTTCAATTGGCGGCGTGAGTGCAGTCCACGTCAATCAGAGTGCCTACTTAAAAGCATCCGCGCAGCTGTCTTCACCACAATGGAGTGTGCATTATTTAGCAAGTATGTCCTCTGCAAAAACCACTCGATTGGTGGTGATGTTGTTTCTCGCTGGCGGCCTTTTGTTCATTCTGGTTGCTCTATTATATTGGCAGGAAAAAACACGCAAACGGCAGCTCTTACGAGAGGCAACCGAAGCCCAACGCATTAAAAAGATCAACACCAAGCTGACCGAAGAAATTGCGGTACGCGAAAAGGCTGAGGCTGACCTTCAAGTAACACAAGAAGAATTGGTCCTAGCGAGCAAAATGTCAGCCCTCGGTCGTATGTCTGCGGCGATTGCCCATGAGGTGAACCAGCCGATTGCCGCTATCAAGACATTTTCCGCAAGCGGGCGATTGCTGCTTGAACGCGAGAAATATGAAGAGACGGAACAAGCGCTGATAGATATTGGGGAAGTTACCGACCGGCTTTCAAAAATCACAAGCGACTTGAAGTTATTTTCCAGAACCACAAACCAAGAAAACACCGACATTGCTCTGCCAAAACTACTGTCCAAAGTACTGCGTGAATTCCGACCTAGATTTCAAGAACACAGCATCGGTTTAAAATATACGGGCCACGAAGGCGACTTCATCGTGCGTGGATCGGACCATCGCTTGCAGCAGGTCATCTCAAACATTTTGACCAATGCGCTTGATGTTTTAAAAGACGGCGAGCAGGCGAAATCCCTTGATATTTCACTACAGCAAGAAAACGACTTCGCCCTCCTCCGCTTCATTGATAATGGACCGGGCATTGATGAGGCAGTACTCGATAAAGTTTTCGATCCCTTCGTGACCACCAAACCACTGGAGCAAGGTGTCGGCCTTGGGCTTGCTATTTCTTTTGGCCTTGTGGAAGAAATGGGCGGTATGTTACGAGCCAGAAATAGCGAAACGGGCGGCGCTGTCTTTTCAGTCAGGTTGCCGCTGGTTCAATCTGGGGCGGATTTATTGAGTAATGTGGAATGAGTAAGCAAGTCATCCTGATTGATGACGAGAAAGATATGCGACGTTCTGTTGAACAGTGGCTATCTTTATCCGACTTCAACGTCCAAGCATTTGGTGATGCTAGAACAGCTTTGGATCATATTGATCAAAGCTTTGAAGGCATCGTTGTTAGTGATGTCAAAATGCCAAATATGGATGGCATGGCACTGCTCGATGCTGTGAAGCAGAAAGATGCCGATATCCCTGTAATCTTGATGACAGGCCACGGTGATGTCGCAATGGCAGTGGATGCCATGAAGCGGTCTGCTTATGATTTTATCGAGAAACCCTTCTCACCAGAAAAACTCGCGGAAACTGTCGCAAGAGCCTGCGCGAAACGGGCATTGGTTTTAGAAAATCGCCAACTTAAAGATCGCCTTGGTCAGGCAAGCGGGTTATCCCGTTATATTATCGGCGAGAGTGCTGCTATACGTGCCTTGCGTGCTGATATTGCCCATATTGCCTCAACCAATGTGAACGTTCTCATCAACGGCGAGACAGGGTCCGGTAAAGAACTTGTCGCCCGCGCATTACATGAAAGCGGCGAGCGGGCCAGCAATGTCTTTCATCCGCTCAACTGTGCCGCTATCCCAAAAGACTTATTTGAGAGCGAATTTTTCGGACACGTAAAAGGAGCCTTTACTGGCGCTGATGCGGCTCGGATTGGTGCTTTTCAATATGCTCACAATGGCACACTGTTCCTCGACGAAATCAACGGCCTACCGCTTGATATGCAGGTAAAATTATTACGTGCATTGGAAACAGGCACCGTTCAAAGGGTAGGAAGTAATGAACCTGTCCAGATCAATGCGCGCGTTATCTCAGCGGCAAATGAAGACTTGCAAGATGCAATCCGAGAGGGCCGTTTTAGAGACGATTTTTATTATCGTCTCAACACAATAGAAATCAACGTCCCGCCCCTTCGCGAACGCATGGAAGACATCCCTCTCCTGTTCAAGCATTTCGTCGCCATTGCAGAGACGCAGTTCAATTGCACGGCTCAACCCGTCGATAGCAATGGGTTTGCCGCCCTCCATGCCCATAGCTGGCCGGGTAATGTGCGTGAATTAAAGAACATCGCCGAGCGATACACCCTCGCCCGCTCTGATGAACAAACAAACATCGAAAACCTGATCAGCCGGACACACAAACCATCTGAGCAAAGCCGTCCATTGCATGATCAAGTCGCCGATTTTGAACGGGCTCAAATTGCCATCGCGCTTGACCAGAACAATGGAAACATAAATGCGGTCACAAAAGCGCTCGACATTCCCCGCCGTACATTAAACGACAAAATGCAGCGCTACGGACTTAGTCGCAAAAAATAGGCAATTTTCTGCCGATCAAACACACCGCCTCGGCAGGTTTCCGCCGAAGACAAGATGATGCTTATTCTGTTCTTTCTGCAATAACAGTCGGTTAACGGTTATTGCCACGCTGGCACATATGTTGCTACCCTCTCGTCAGCTATTCAAAGCTACGCAAGCTAAAAAATCTTCGGGAGGAAGAAATTGAAACATTTTTCACTTAAAAGCACAGCCATTGCTGTCGCTACATCTGCAACACTCGTTCTAGGCATGGGCGCTTCAGCGCAGGCCGCAGAGGAACGCAGCTACATTCTTTCAACCGCATCAACTGGTGGCACCTATTACCCAGTCGGCGTTGCAATCGCGACACTGACAAAAGTAAAGCTGCAGCCGAAGCAAAAAATCAGCATGTCAGCAATTAACTCCGCTGGCTCTGGTGAAAACGTACGCCTTCTTCGCGAAGGTGAAGCACAGTTTGCTATTATCCAAGGTCTATTCGGTCACTATGCTGCAACAGGCACTGGCCCCGTAAAAGCAGACGGTCCGCAAAAAGATTTGCGCTCTGTTTCTATGCTTTGGCAGAATGTTGAGCAGTTCGTTGTTTCAGCTGATGCAGCTAAAACAGGCACGATCGAAGACGTCGTTGCTCTTAAAGGTCAGTCTCTGGCACTTGGCAGAAAGAACTCAGGTACAATCGGTTCCAATGCTACGATCCTTGCTGAATTTGGTATCGACATTAACACCGACTACAGCCTTGTTCACGGTGGTTACGGCCCTTCTGCTGATGCTGTTGCTGATGGCAAAGCGGTTGGCATGGGTACACCTGCTGGTGTTCCAACGGGTGCTGTTACAAAATTGTTTGCATCAAAAGGTGAAGGCGTGAAATTGCTTTCATTTACAGATGAACAAGCAGCAAAAGCTGATGGCGGCAAAGGTCTTTGGACTAAGTTCACAATTCCTGCTGGCACATACCCAGGTCAAAAAGACGACGTGAGCACAATTGCACAGCCAAACTTCCTTGCAACACACGCAAGTGTTGATGAGGACGCGGTCTACCAGATCACGAAGACAATGTACGAGAACCTTCCGTTCTTGAACGCAATCCACCCTGCGACAAAAGCGATGGCTATTGAACGCGCGATTGGTGGCCTTCCAGTTCCGCTTCATGCAGGTGCTGCGAAATACTACAAAGAAGTTGGCATTGAAATTCCAGCAAACCTAGTAGCCCAATAAGTATCTGTATCACATACACCTGATGGCCATGGAAACTTGATCTTTGATCCCTCCAGTTGGAGAGTTTTCATGGTCTGGGGGCGTGCGGTCCGGAGCTGTGCGCCCCTTTGATTTTTACAAACTTAAAAAAGATTGCAGGCTACAGCTATGACCGAACTTGATAAGTCCGCCGAAGGAAAAGCCTCCTTCCTCGAAATGGCCACCATCACTCTCGCTATCGCACTAGCCATTGGCCACATTTGGATGAACACGTTTGGCAATGTCTCTACCCTGATCCAAAATGGTTTTCACTACGCAGGTTTCGCCCTTCTGTGTGCCCTCGCCGTTCCTGTCACGCAGAATGCATGGGCAACAAAATCGGGCATACAATTCATAAACATCGCTTTTGGTGTCTTGGTTGCAGCCTCTGCCATCTATCTCGTTTTCGCAGAAAATGCGATTTATGAGCGTGGCGTTCGCCTCTCCGTTTTTGATTGGATCGCAGGCGCCGTTGTTATTCTAGGCGGCATCGAATTCACCCGCCGCACAACGGGTTGGATCATCCCGTCACTCATCATCATTGCGCTAACCTATGCAGCGGTATGGGGCGCTTATGTTCCTGGTGTCTTTAAATTCCCTGGCCTCTCAATCGAAACCTTGATGTTCCGATCTATTTATGGTGACGACGCTATTTTCGGCAATATTGCGCGCATCTCATCTACCTTCGTTTTCCTCTTTATCATCTTCGGTGCTTTTTTATTAAAGTCAGGCGCTGGTGATTTCATTATCGACCTTGCCCGCGCAATCGCTGGACGCACAATTGGCGGGCCTGGTTTTGTGGCGGTCATTGCCAGTGGCCTTACGGGCACTATTTCTGGTTCAGCCGTTGCCAACACAGCTTCCACAGGTGTGATCACGATCCCCTTGATGAAGCGTGCTGGTTTTCCAAATCATTTTGCAGGCGGCGTTGAAGCGGCCTCTTCCACTGGTGGGCAGTTGATGCCTCCAATCATGGGCGCTGGTGCTTTTGTTATGGCTGCAACCACGCAAATTCCCTACACAACCATCATCTCTGTCAGCTTTCTGCCTGCGATCTTATATTTTGCAACCGTTGCCTTCTTCGTACGCATCGAGGCAAAACGTTCCAATGCAACAGCCATGATGCACGAAGAACAACCGCCTTTAATGAAAGTGTTGCGTGAAGGTGGGCCACAATTCATTCTACCTGTGGCATTGCTGATTTATCTACTCGTCTCAGGCTACACGCCGACTTATGCAGCAGGCTGGGCTATTCTAACTTGCATCGCCGCTTCTTGGCTGACACCACGCCGCATGGGCATCAAAGAAATTTTGGGCGCTCTGGAACTTGGCTCCCGCAATATGATCATGACAGGCGTTCTGCTTTGTACAGTTGGCCTTATCGTCAACATCATTACAACGGCAGGCATTGGCAACACATTCTCGTTGATGATTTCCAACTGGTCAGATGGTAACCTGTTCGTTGCAATTGTGCTGGTCGCCCTCGCCTCATTAATTCTCGGCATGGGTCTACCGGTCACAGCTGCCTATATTGTGCTTGGCACCCTTTCAGCGCCGGCGCTCTATCAACTCATCTTGCAAAGCCAAATCGTAGACATGATGGTGGCAGGCACTTTGCCAGAAGCGGCCAAAGCAATCTTCCTCATCGCGGCCCCTGATAAAATAGCACTCCTAGGTGCGCCGATGTCTTCAGTTGATGCATCAGCTTTGCTTGCGCTCGTTCCGCTTGAAAACATGAACCTGATTATCGACAACGCCTTTGATCCAGCAGTTCTTACCGTGGCGCTCTTATCAGCGCATATGGTGATCTTCTGGCTTTCCCAAGATAGCAATGTAACGCCGCCTGTCTGTCTGGCAGCCTTTACCGCCGCCGCTATCGCCAAAGCACCACCGATGAAAACTGGGTTTTACTCTTGGAAGATCGCCAAGGGATTGTACTTCGTGCCATTGATCATTGCCTACACGCCGTTCTTATCAGGCAACTGGCCAGAGATGATCCAGATTTTCTTCTTTTCAGTCTTCGGCCTGTGGGCACTTTCAGCGGGCATTGAGGGCTATTGGGAGAACAAACTCAACATCCTGCTTCGTTTGCTCGTTCTTGGAACAGGCGTCACCCTGCTATGGCCAACATCAATATGGATCAACCTCATTGCATTAGCAGCCTTCGCCATTCTGTTTACTTGGAACATTAAAGGCCAAAAAACGAGCCAACCAACGGTCCAGTGAGCAAACCATCACAAAAGGTAGCCTGAAAAGTGCCAGCGCAAGCTTGGCATCAAGCTCAAGCGCGCGTTCCTTGCCATGGCATTGTACACGGTTGGTATTCAACACAATTCGTAGTATTGGATACAATCAATTTGTTCAGTCATAGCCAATAAGCACACCAAATGATCACAGGTTAATCGATGTCATATATGAATAAATTCGAAGAACAGTTTCTTGATTTTTTTGCACACAATGCACAATCTTGCTACTCGCAGTTTGGGCAGGACATTTGGGCTTTGTGGGTGTTGAATGGGCTACATGATGGTTACTTCGTAGAATTTGGTGCCACTGATGGCCACGATACCAATAATTCTTTTTTGCTAGAAGCCACTGGATGGTCAGGTATTGTCGCCGAACCCTCCCCCATGTTCCATACTTCTCTTCAAGCCAATAGAAATTGTCACGTAAGCACGGAATGTATTTGGACCGAATCTAATCAACAAATCGAATTTTGTTTTTTGCCAGAAACGCCAGCACGATCGCATATCAACGCCCCACAACTTAAAACAGAATCCGACAGCAATCAAGAAACCAAAACGGCAACGTTTTTTCAGGTGCCTACAATACGATTAAATGACCTTCTTGATCGGCATGACGCGCCGCGTGTCATTGATTTCATCTCAATCGATACCGAAGGTTCAGAATTTGACATTCTCTCTGATTTCGATTTTTCCAATCACCAATTTCGTACAATTGCTGTGGAGCACAACTTCTCCGAAAGTCGGGAAAAAATCGCAGCGCTGCTTGAACCCTTAGGGTATACGCGCCTTTTTTCAAATCTTTCACATGTGGATGATTGGTATGTTGATGAAGAGACATTGGCGAAACTCAAGACACGCGTAGAAGGTTCAGATCGTGTGCCACTCTATAGAGTGCCAACGGTTCCACCCAAGACATTGCCGCCAGTCCCGCTAACCTCTCTGGCCAGTCTCCATTTTGCAAAACTTCTGAAATCCCATAAAATTCATGATTCAGAAGAGCTTACCCAACGCTTGATCGATACTCTTATTTCACAAGCGGTCATCATTGCTCCCAACATCCCTCAACCGCTTATTGCCAAAGCAACCAACGAAATTGATAAGCAAAACCATTTAGGCGCAATTCAAATCTATTCTGACGCTCTCCAACAATATGACTCGGCTCACCGGGGTAATTTCAAAGCAATCTATATGCGCTTAGGAAACCTTTTGATGCATCAACGAAACTTTGAAAGCGCAGCAAATACATTTCAGCTCGGGTTAGATTACTTCCCCAATGATGAGCATCTTACCCACGGCTTAAAAAAAGCAACCGAACGGCACGATCGCAAACGTTAGGCTGAAGGTTCGAAAGCTAATAATTGTTGATCGGCTGACTTTTAAACTAAAAGAGGCAAGTATCTATAATTGTTGAGTTTTTCAGACATCTTAGAATCGATCCAAATTAGAATAGTTCTAAGCCATTGTTTTTGCTCATATTTTATCTTGACTGTTTTAGTTAGGTATGAAAAACACAAGACAACATTCACTTGTACCTTGGAGAGCACCCCCAATGTCTCACTCAATCAAACTAGCCATCGCGGCTTTATT
Source organism: Hyphomicrobiales bacterium (assembly GCA_039973685.1). Classification (NCBI taxonomy): domain Bacteria; kingdom Pseudomonadati; phylum Pseudomonadota; class Alphaproteobacteria; order Hyphomicrobiales; species Hyphomicrobiales bacterium. The sequence goes on along the minus strand of JBDWKL010000028.1, from coordinate 24,790 downwards.
GACATCCACAATCGCAACGGCTGCCACTGCAGCTGAGGTCAACATTTACTCTTACCGTCAACCACAGTTGATCAATCCGATTTTGGCTGAGTTCACAAAGAAGACGGGTATTAAGACAAATGTCGTCTTCGCGAAAAAAGGTTTGGTTGAGCGTCTTAAAGCTGAAGGTCAAAACTCTCCTGCGGATCTTATTCTCACAGTCGATATCAGCCGCTTAGACGGTGCTAAATCTGGCGGCGTTACACAAGCCCTTAGCAACGACACGCTTTCAGGCAACATCCCTACTCAGTTCCGAGACGGCGAAGGTCACTGGTTTGGTCTTACAACACGCGCACGCGTTGTTTATGCCTCTAAAGACCGTGTTGCTCAAAATGAAATCACATACGAAGAACTTGCGGATCCTAAATGGAAAGGCAAAATCTGCACCCGTTCAGGTCAGCACGTTTATAACCTTGGCCTGTTCGCTTCTATGGTGAACCACAAAGGTGAAGCGGCAGCAAAAGAATGGCTCGACGGCGTAAAGGCAAATCTTGCCCGCAAGCCTACTGGCAATGACCGCGCACAAGTGAACGGTGTGTTTGCTGGCGAATGCGATATTGCACTTGGCAACACCTATTACATGGGCTTGATGCAGACCAATGATAAGAAGCCTGAGCAAAAAGAATGGGCTGCTTCTGTGAAAGTTCTTTTCCCGAATGCAAATGACCGTGGAACACACGTAAACATTTCAGGCATGGCGCTCACAAAACATGCTCCTAACAAAGCAGATGCCGTAAAATTGATGGAATGGCTTGCTGGCGATCAGGCGCAAAACCTCTATGCAACAGCGAATTTTGAATACCCTGTGAAAGAAGGCGTCGCCGCTTCTGAGCGTGTTTCAAGCTGGGGCACATTAAAAGCCGATGCTTTATCTCTCAACGATATCGCCACAAAGCGTGATAAAGCGAGCGAACTAGTCGACACTGTTGACTATGATGGTGGTCCTAGCTCGTAACGCCGGAGAATTGACGGAACATCATCGTCTCCTGGTGGCCGGTTTCTCCAACAAAAAATCGCCACCTCCTCGAGAAGCTGCTGGTCGACGGACCGGCAGCTTTTGTTTGTTTGAATATGATGCTAGGGTCTCGTTATTCGCTCTGCCTTCTTAGGAAAGAATCAACTCAATGCGCCTGACAAAACAATCTAATTATGCTGTTCGCATTTTGATGTATTGCGCCGCCAATACCGAAGAATTGAGTAAGGTCACAACCATCGCGCAAGTCTATGACGTATCAGAGTATTTCCTGTTTAAAATTTTAAAGCCATTGGTCGACAATGGCTACATTGCAACCGAACGTGGGCGTGCTGGCGGCATCCGTTTGGCAAAACCTGCAAGCGAAATGCAATTGGGCGCTGTTATTCGCGCAACTGAAGATAAATTCATTATGGCTGAGTGCTTTGAAGAAGGCGCAGACTGCCCGCTCCTCTCTTCCTGCGCATTCAACTCAGCGTTGACTGAAGCACTCGGTGCGTTCTTCAAAGTCTTAGACAGCTACACAATCGCTGACTTAGTCGAAAACAAGTCACGTGTTCGCGAGCTTTTGGGTATGTTTGGGCTCAATGAAGAAGGTCAGGTGGCTAGCGCTTAAGTCTCACAAAGTTAAGCATGGCGATAACAATCAGCCACATCCGTGTGAACTAATGGGTTTTGCATATTGAATCCCAGATCAGAAATGTCATAATACCAACCTACTTATTTTGCGTATCGAGCTATTGAAGGTAATATCCCGTGCTGATTTGCAGCTGTAATGTTGTCACAAAACTGGAAATTGAAGAGACAATCCGTGGGTTTCTCACTGAAGACCCGTGGACACTCATCACCCCTTCCCGCGTTTATCACGAGATGAACAAACGTGGTCGTTGCTGTGGCTGTTTTCCAAATGTGATCAATATCATTGTGGCGACAACCGAGAACTTCCACAGACAAGCTGATACGCCTGAAACATCCATTATTCCGTTCGTTGCAGAAATTCGCGAAGAACATAACAGATGCGAAACGGCTCGCCTGATGGAAATGCGCCAAAATTCGCTCAAGCGCAAACAACAAAAAGCGTAAACCTGTTTGACAATATGCGGCGTAGGTGCTGATCATCAGGCATGACCATGAACACAGATTTCCTCATTATCGGTGGCGGCATTGTTGGCATGGCCACAGCGCTTAAACTATCTGAAAAACACCCTGACAAATCCATCACCGTCTTGGAAAAAGAGGCCACACTTGCGGCTCACCAAACGGGGCGCAACAGCGGGGTAATCCATGCAGGCGTTTATTATCAACCGGGCAGCTTAAAAGCGGAGTTCTGCCATAAAGGCGTTGAGGCAACTATCGCGTTTTGTAGCAAGCACCAAGTGGCATTCGAGCAAGTTGGTAAGCTGATTGTAGCAACCAGCGACGAAGAACTGCCCCGTATGGAAGCGCTCTATGAACGGTCAAAAACCAACGGCTTAAATCCTGTACGTGTGAGCGTTGATGAGTTGCGGGAACGTGAACCTAGTGTAGCAGGCGTCGGTGCCCTATTTTATGAAACCAGCGGCATTGTTGACTATCCAGCTATGACGCGAAAAATGGCGGAGCTGGTTGAACAGAGCGGCGGCAAGGTGGTTCTCAACTCTGAAGTGACAGCTATCATGGAACACGCTGACCATGTGATTGTTGAAACATCACAGGGACAGTTTAAAACGGACCACCTCACCGTTTGCGGAGGCCTTCAGGCAGATCGTCTTGCTAAAATGGCGGGGATTGATATTGATTTTCAAGTCGTCCCGTTTCGCGGTGAATATTACCAGCTCAACCGCCGCCTTGATGATGTGGTGAAGCATCTGATTTACCCCGTTCCAAACCCTGACCTGCCATTCCTTGGTGTGCACCTTACTCCCATGATCGGCGGAGAAGTAACCATCGGCCCTAATGCCGTGCTAGGCTTGGCGCGTGAAGGGTATGCGAAAGGCTCTATCAATTTCAAAGACCTCGGTCAGATGATCGGATTTTCGGGATTTTGGCTCTCCATATTCCAGAATTTAAAATTTGGCATACGCGAAATCCGTAATTCACTGAGCAAGCGCTATTATCTTTCGCTCTGTCAAAAATACTGCCCATCGCTCACCCTCGATGATTTGGAGCCCTACAAAACAGGCATCCGCGCTATGGCTGTATTGAGTGACGGCTCGCTCTATCATGACTTCTTGGTCAAACAGACACCCCGCATGTTGCATGTTTGCAATGCCCCCTCTCCAGCCGCCACCTCGTCGCTGCCAATTGGTGATTATGTTGTAGAGCTTATAACCAAGGCAGAACAAACCGACGAAGGTTGACGCCCAGCACGAGCCACGACGAAAGTAAGCGAATGCTCTATGCTAAAAGGTGTAAATTTTGATATACTGGAAGAACACCAACGGTTCCCCCAAGATGGATAAAACGTCAGGTAGAGTGGCGAGTAGGATTGAGAGTTATGGAAGCTGATTTTGTCATTATAGGCGCAGGCTCTGCCGGCTGTGCCATGGCTTATCGCCTGTCAGAAGATGGCAAAAACAGTGTGCTGGTTATTGAGTTTGGCGGCTCTGACGCAGGCCCGCTGATCCAAATGCCTGGTGCGCTTTCATACCCTATGAACATGCCGCGCTATGATTGGGGTTATCAAAGTGAACCAGAACCGCATCTGGGAAACAGACGCCTCGCCACTCCCCGTGGCAAGGTAATTGGCGGTTCTTCATCCATCAACGGCATGGTCTATGTGCGCGGCCATGCGGGTGACTATAACCATTGGCAAGAAAGCGGTGCGGATGGTTGGTCCTATGCTGACGTGCTTCCTTATTTCAAACGCATGGAGAACTGGTCAAGCGGTGGTCACGGTGGTGATGCTGAATGGCGCGGCAAAGATGGTCCGCTTTATGTCTCTCGCGGCAAACGCGATAACCCGCTGGTTCAGGCCTTCGTTAGTGCAGGCAAACAAGCAGGCTTTGAGACCACCGATGATTATAACGGTGAGCAGCAAGAAGGCTTTGGCCCGATGGAACAGACCGTCCACAAAGGACAGCGCTGGTCGGCTGCAAACGCCTATTTAAAGCCCGCTCTCAAGCGAGACAATTGCAACCTTGTAAAAGGCCTTGCGCAGCGCGTTATCATTGAAGATGGCCGTGCTGTTGGTGTTGAGATTAAAACGTCTAAGGGCGTTGAAATTGTGCGAGCAAAGCGCGAAGTGATCGTTGCTGCCTCCTCCATCAACACGCCGAAGCTTTTGATGCTATCAGGCATTGGCCCCGCGCCTCACCTTAAAGAGCATGGCATTGAAGTTGTGGCGGATAGGCGCGGCGTTGGTCAAAACCTTCAAGACCATCTTGAGCTCTACATTCAAATGGCGAGCCTTCAGCCGATTACCTTGTTTAAATATTGGAACCTTCTGGGCAAAGCCTATGTGGGAGCGAGATGGCTCTTCACCAAAACAGGCCCTGGCGCATCCAACCAATTTGAATCGGCGGCCTTCATCCGTTCTGCTGCTGGTGTTGATTATCCAGACATCCAATATCACTTCCTGCCGATTGCCGTGCGCTATGATGGGCAAGCAGCAGCCGAAGGTCATGGCTTCCAAGCCCATGTCGGCCCGATGCGCTCCCCTTCACGCGGCGAAGTGACGCTGAAATCATCTGACCCATCAGAGCCGCCTCGCATTGTGTTTAATTATATGAGCAAAGCGGAAGACTGGGAGAACTTCAGAACCTGCATTCGACTGACACGAGAGATATTCGAGCAAGAGGCGTTCAAACCCTATGCTGGCAAGGAAATTCAACCAGGCAATGCGCTACAAAGCGATGACGAACTCGACAGCTTCATCCGCGAACACGCCGAGAGCGCTTATCACCCCTGTGGCACAGCGAAAATGGGCAGCGTTGATGACCCGATGGCCGTGGTTGATCCTGAATGTCGAGTTATCGGCGTTAATGGCTTGCGTGTGGCAGACAGCTCCATCTTCCCACGCATCACCAACGGCAACTTGAATGGCCCATCAATATTGGTTGGCGAAAAAGCATCTGACCATATTCTAGGGCGCGATCCCTTGGCCAGATCAAACGCGAAACCATGGTTTCATCCAAATTGGAAGACAAGTCAGCGCTAAGAAGGGCTTAGCGGTCCCAAGCGTCTGAGATCATTTTTGAAAGTTTTGCTGGGTTATGGATCACCAACCCTCCGCGTAAAACTTCCACCACGCCATCTTTTTTAAGTTTGGCGAGTTCGCGAGAAATCACTTCACGACGGCAGCTTATCTTCTCCGCCATTTCTTTTTGAACAGGCGGCGGCGAAACAATGCGCTGCTCTTCAAACCCTTTACGCGGGCGTGATTGCCGTAATAGCTCGTTATAAAGACGATGTTTGGCATCAAGGAAGGATTGCTCAGTCAAACGCGTGTTCAACGCGCGCAACCGCGAACTCAACAGTCGCATCAAAGCCAATGCCATATCTGGATACTCGCGCATCGAAGCCAAGAACACGGATATAGACATGGCACCAACTTGCGTTGGCTCAATTGCAACCACATTTGCCGACCGCGATAGCCCATCAATGGCGGAAAGTTCGCCAAAAATATTATTCTCCGCAATTTCGGTAAGAACTATTTCTTTGCCGCCCTCAGTTCGGATTATAACCCGCACTTTTCCGCGTGTAATGAAGTAAACACTGCCAATATCATCTTCAAAGTCGATAATGGTCTCGTGCTCATTATATTTCGTCCAGGCACACCGTTTTGACAAGCTGTCGATCACATTTTCAGGCAGTTCTGAGAAAATATCGATGTTTGCGAGCGTACTCATAGTGTTCCCCCTGATACCCTCAAAGATTGCAACAAAGAGAAATCTTGGTGCAAGTTTAATTGCTTCGATATGCCCATAAACTTAATTTGCGAGCATTTATCACTTTAATTCCAGTTAATATCCTTCCTGAACAAACCATTCATCTTCCATACAGGAAACAAACACTACAAATACAAACAGTTCTGCGTGTTGGGTATCCCCATAGAAGTGGTCGTGCAGATATGAGAATAAAAAACCACGACGCGAAGATGACCATTGTCGCTGAAAGAATGCGGAAAATTAGAGACATATGGTCGACTCAAAAACTGAACAAGGAACAGCAACATGACATCTAATCTTAAAAAAGCAGTGATTGCTACGTTGACAGCAGCTGCAATGTCGATGGGTGCAACAGCTGCCAACGCAGTTGGCGGAGTAAATGCACTTGCAAGTTTTGAATCTGGCAAATCGATTGAACAAGTTCAATCACGAGGACGTGGCTTTAGAGGCCGTGGATTCAGCAGAGGCGGACGTGGCTTTAGCAGAGGACGTGGTTTTAGTAGCCGTGGCCGTGGCTTCAGAGGTCGCAATATCGGATTAGGTATTGGTGCAGGTATCCTTACTGGTGTCGTGGTTGGTTCAGCTATCAAGTCTGGTCGTCGTCATCATGGTCACAGCGGTAACCTTGCATTACGTAAACACGTTGCATGGTGCGCAAAACGATACAAAACGTACAATGCCCGTACAGATACATTCATCTCGTACAAACACGGTAAAAAGCGCTGTAATTCGCCATTCACCTAGGGTGAGTGCACCGATTAAAACACAAAAGCCGGCCTCTTATGAGGCCGGCTTTTTTTATTTCTCATATTAGAAAACGTTGTTTTTCAACAGCTAGTCATTCCAGTGAATGCAATGTGCATCAATGCACATCTTTTGTTTCCTGCTCCCCTACATTTAAATCATCGAAGGGCGAACAAACGCTCAGACACAAAATTAGACAGTTATTTTAAACAGGGAATAATAAGATGACGCATACATTCAAAAATTTAGCGATTGCAACACTTGCAGCAGCAACAGTGTTCGTGGGGGCAACGGCCGCGAATGCCAACGGCATAAATTCAGTTTCCAGCATCGAAACAACGACTGCCATCGAAAAAGTAGGTTTCTTTAAAAAGAATGGAAAGTTTACAAAACGAGGTGTCGCTACGATCGGCGTAAGCGCAGCTGTTGTTGGCGGATTGCTTGCAAGCGAAGCCTCTAAGTCACGCAACCGTCCCCGCAAGCGCCGTGAATACCGTGTGAGACGTCAGGAAAAGCATTTCGACTGGTGCTACTCAAAGTACAGAACTTACGACCACCGCTCAGACACATATATCTCACGTCGCCACGGTGAAACTTATTGCAACTCTCCATATAATTGAGAAGATTCTAGGCAACCTTACAAAAGGTCGCTCTAAAATGAAAAAGCCCCGTTCATACTGACGGGGCTTTTTCATTGTTATTCAGCAGCGCTCTAACGGACATAACCCATAACGATATCAAGCACATTCTTTTGTGTCTTCACATCACCGTTCTCAACTTCAACGTTGAAATAGCTACCAAGTTTGTTGAGCACCACATAATTGGAAAGCGAACAATCATTTTGGGTTGGCTTTACATATTCATAGAGCACATTCACGCCAGCTTTCTTCGTGAAATACTCCAACGCCTTTGCCTGCTCGCGATCTTTTCCTGGCGGCTTGGTGCTTGCGATCACGATCAACGTATCTTCATCCGCAAGGCGACGTGAACGAGCAATAGCAGTTACGAACGGGCGCATGACTTTGCTGTTGCGATTGATTGAGATTGTACCGCTACCGCCATTACCAGACCAGCCGTTTGAATTGCTGTGAAGCGCTATAATTGGTTGACCTGATTTACGGTGCTCCATAATTGCATTGGTGTATTTTGGCGCAGGCGCGCGCTGTTTTGGACAGGCCGCGGCGGCTGAACGGGTGGTGCCAAAGTTACGGTTCGGGTCTTGTCCTTTAAAGATGCGCTGTTCGCCCGCTTCCACAGCCACTAACGTGCCGCCATATTTTGCTAGGCCGTAAATTGCGGAAGGAAAAGCAGAATTCTCATTGTCATGCGGAATTACAAACAGCGGACCAGATCGCTTTGTGTTTTTGATGACATGAAGCTTCCAGTTCAACCCACCTTCCCTCACGCGTGTCTCAGTAATGCAATATTTTGAACTGCTGAGCGTTTTACGTTGCCCACGAATATCTGGATCAACCACCTGAGACGGATCAAGACACCCCTTTGCTGATGCCTGTGTCACTTGCGGTCTTGCGGCTGCTTGAGTTGCTTGCTGGGAGGATTTTGTTTGGTATCTTGGGCGTGGTGTTGGAAACGGAATTAAAAAACTTGCTTTTGTAACGGCTGCCCGATGATCCGTTTCTGCTGGTATAACTTCAATTGCTTCCGGTTTTGCCAACACGGCGCGGGTTGGGTCAAACTGGTTTGCACGAGACTTGGGGATCGGAATAAAGCCAAGTGGAACCACTTTAACAGGTTCTTGAACCGTCGTCGTTCCCTGCTCTTCATCGATTTGTTGTGGCGCTGGTTGCTTCGGCAACAATAGCTTTCGCAACAAAGAAACGGCCACACCACAACGTTCAGACTCGATATGGTTTTTGTGACAAAATGATGTGTTATTTGCAGAAAAACTGCTGGTGACAGGCAAAATTGTTGTGGCAGAAAATACGCCAGCTAGAAGAAAATAAATGTTTTTCGAAATAAACATATTGCATCCCAAATATGTAGAATGTCACTGAATTAGGTGAGCTGGCCAAATTAAAAATGACAAATATGGCCAAATTTAACTTTAACAAACCATCGCTTACAAATCATTAACCATAAAATGGCCGAGACTCGGTGACTTTCCCCTTATTCTGGCCTATTTCAATTGTTAATCGACAACAGCAAGAACACAGACAGTCGTTCAAACGAAGCGTTAATTGTGGGTTTGCTTGATGCAAAGACAGTATTACTATCTCGCAAAATGCTTCAATCTTTGCTAGAACTAACAATCGGCTAGCTTTAAAGAGTCGTTTTTGGGGAGACTATAGGATTTGTTTCGCAGCCTCGTAAAATGGGTGGCAATTTTAGGCGCTATCGCGGTAGCAGCAATTATTATTGCACCCTTCATTCTGCCGTCAGCGACTATAAAGCGTGAGCTTGTCAATCTGATTGAGAACAACACTGGATGGAGAATTGAGCTCAATGGGGATGTCTCCATGTCAGTTTTCCCAAGTCTTGCCCTTCAGGCTGAGAAGATTGAAATAAGCCCGCCCAATTCTGACCCCCTCATATCGGCTGAAGAAGCTCGCTTTTCACTGGCGGCGGCTAAACTGATAAGCGGTACGATCGCGATTGAAGAAATCAGCCTGGATACACCTTTTATAAATCTGACACTTGATAAGGACGGCAACCCACTTTTCTTGGCAAACAATGGCGAAGAGCAAGCGGAGGTTGCGACAACTCAAGATGACGCCCCTGAAGCGGCGAACGGATTATTTACCACGCTATTCAACACCCTAAGTGTCGAAAAGCTCGCGATAGATAAGGCGCGTATCGAAGTCGGCAAACAAGGCGAAACGCCGACCATCGTCAAAAATTTCAATCTTGCAGCCTCACTTGCTGATCCTCAAGGGCCACTGGTGATGACCGGATCTGCGGCCATCAACGATGAAGTTGTCGCTTTGAGTGGGACAATACCTTCATTCAAGAATTTTTTGAACGAGAGCAAAGGCTCAATTGATACAGAACTGACCTTCAAAGAGGCAACATTAAGCACCAAGGGTAAGCTCGATTTAAACGCTAAAACGCTCTACTCAGGTGATTTGGAACTGAATGTACCAGACATTCAAAAGACTGCGGGGAGCGATGCTATTGCCCCAGGCCAAGTCGTTGCAAGCGGCAAGGTATCTGCGTCTGATGGCGAATTTTCATTGAAGCTAGAAGAAGGACGCATCATCGACACGCTGTTCTTCGTCGATCTTGCTGTAAACACAAAAACGCCACGCCCTCTTCTGTCAGGCAAGATTGATCTTGGTGCGATCGATATTCAAAAACTTTTCCCGAAACAATCGGTTAGCCCTGCAAGCTCAAATAATGATTCAACAAGTTCAACCGAAACCATCGGCCACGATCTGTCCGCTCTTCAAAGCATAGACACCAATATTGCGTTTGCATCGGGTTCGATCCAGTCTGGCGATTATAAAATTGAAGACCTTTCTGCAAAACTGATTTTAAACAATGGCGCAGCCAACCTCATCATTGATGACATATCCCTAGTGGGCGGCTCTGCAAGCGGTTCGATTTTTGCGGACACCAAAGTCTCCCCCCTGTCTACCTATGGGTCAATCAAGGCGGAACGGTTCTCGCTTAAATCGCTTCTCGCCATCGCAGGCCAACAAGATCAAATCGATAAACTAGATGGCCTTCTCGGTGTTGATTTATCGTTTGGTTTTCAAGGGACGAGCCCAGAGAACATCACCAATACGGCTAATGCAAAAGGCTCTATTTCGCTATCTAACACCACAATAAAAGGCCTTAATCTTGCTGATGTCGTCGGAGATCCGGCGGCCGATGTGGTGAATAAATTAAACCTCACAGTGAAGATCGACGAGTTCTCGAAACCGATCTCATTAGACGGCAATGCAAACTGGCGCGGCGAACGCCTTAGTTTAAGTGCGACAGCAGACCCCAACGCCTTGCTTAGTGGGGGTGCTGCGTCAACCAATGTCAGTCTTTCATCATCAAAAGCAAACCTTGGCTTTAATGGCACCATCGCAACAGCACTGCCTGCATCAGGCACAGTAAGTGCAAGTGGCCCATCTCTTAAAAGCCTAGCAGCATGGCTCGGCACAGAGCTTCCGGCTGGCGAGGGTTACGGCAAATTCAACATTAAAACCGATCTTACCGTGGGCGAGAACACCATCGCGCTCAAGAAGCTAAACGCAGAACTCGACGACATCAAAGGCACAGGCGAAGTGTCCGTCAATCTTGCGGGCAAGCCTGCAATCAACGCGACAATCAATTTCGACTTGTTGGATGTTAATCCCTACCTTGCAACGTCCGCTTCATCTGGCGGCGGCAATTCAAGCAGCAATTCAGGCAGCTCGTCTGCACAATGGAGTGCTGACCCAATTGATTTTAGCGCCTTAAACGCTGCCAATATTGATCTAACAGCCAGCGTCAAAACGCTCAAAGCAGAAGGCATGAGTGTTGGCCCGCTTACACTGAAAGCCAGCATCGCTAATGGCAAACTCAATGCAAACCTTGACGATATGAGGCTATATGAAGGGACTGGTACGGCCAAAGTTCAACTTGATGCATCAGGACCGACGCCAGCGCTTAATCTGTCTCTTACCTCTGCCAATGTCAGCGCCCTACCCTTTTTAACGGATGCTGCAGAATTTACGCGCATCGAGGGCGGGCTCGCCCTTGACCTCGCCTTAACGGCTGCAGGTAAATCGCAAAAATCATTGGTTTCATCGCTTAACGGCTCATCTAAATTCGCCTTTACTAATGGAGCCTTGCGCGGCATCAACATCGCCCGCTCCATGCGCAACCTCACTTCGGGTGCTTTGTCAGGCTGGAACAATAGTGAATCCGAAAAAACTGACTTCAGCGCATTTAACGCCTCTTTCAACATTAAAGACGGGATTGCGAGCAATTCTGATCTAAGCCTCATTGGTCCATTGGTCCGTGTTACCGGCAAAGGCAGCGCGAATATGCCAGCGCAGACCGTCAACTACCGTGTAGACCCCAAAGTTGTTGCCAGCCTAAAAGGTCAAGGTGGAGATAATGAACTCTCAGGCTTTTCGGTTCCTGTCGTGATTGATGGCCCATGGGCAAAACCACGCATCTACCCAGACATCAGCGGATTTTTGGAAAACCCAGCTGCTGGACTTGCCAAGCTCAAATCACTCGGCGGCGGATTTGCAGCAATTGCGGGAAGTAAACCTGCTGATCTTGTAAGCAAGATTACGAGCGGTGAAGGCGGCATTGCAGGTACAGCGACCAAAGCCCTTGGCGGCTTATTGAGCGGTGGCAATGGCAACCAAGAAGGCAGTGGCGGCATCGCAGGTGCCATTGGTGCGCTTGGGTCTGCCCTTGGTCAAAACAATCAGCAAAGCGCACCTGCTGCCGCTTTACAGCCTGGGGATATTCCCGTGCCGCGTACCAAGCCAAAAGCCCCTGCGGGATCAAGCATTGGCAATGCGGTAAGCAATATCATTCAGCAACAAACAGGCGGTGGCAGCACGGCACCTGCTGGCGGCGTACAAGTTCCAGCAGTCGCGGCACCTGCTGAGCAAGCAGAAAAGCTGATCAAAGGTCTTGGTGGTCTGCTGAAACGAAACTAAGCGCTAGCTCTAAGCCACAACCTCATAGCCGAATTGTTCCGCCGTATGGGTCAACCAATGCCAGAACGAACGGGCAAAGCCTGAATAGACGTAAAGGTCATATTCCGGCTTGTTGCTCTTTTGGTAGATCGTCACACCAACTTGCGCCATCACAGTTTGAGCAGTGAAGCCCTCACCAGCAGCAGAGGGGTGCAAATCCAAACGACAGCCCCGTGACATAAGATCACGCGCATTCTCGCCTGAGATACGAATACGCACGCGCGATGCACTTTGTTCTGACACATGACCGATGCCTGCGACAGCCTTCGCCAGTTCATCACCAAAGGCTGGGCTCTTCTCTTTATCGGCCACAACAAGCCATTGACCAGGTGCCATTGGCAAATAAGTAATGCCTTTAGCGCTCATGCCTTTGCCCGCTTCTGTTTCAAAGCCGAGCTTCTTCATAACGGCGCCCTCTTTGCCCTTTTTGGCAAACAGCTGAACCAGAGACCCGAACTCTGCAAGCTCAATGCGCACAGGTGCCCCCTCTTGAGATCGCACTAGCGCTTCTTTATCGCCAAGGGCATGAATTGCTGAAAACTTAGCCATTGAGCCGCTCTCCTTTTGGATCGAAGAAATGAGGTGAGACAACTTCTACTGCTGGCGCTTCACCAAACAGTGGGTTTACTGCATAAAGCGTTTGTCCTGCATAAGCCTCGACGCCACCTTTAAGATAGCCAAGACCAATCCAGCACCCAAGTTGCGGGCTATCACAGACGGAAGTGATCCAACCAAGATCGTTTTCGCGGTTGGCGTCATCAGCGTCTTCAAACAAATGCGCACCGCCACGAAGACGTTCCGCACCCTCAATCAATTTGAGGCCAACAAGTTGCTCGCGGTCATCGGCAATCAAGCCTTCACGCCCTGCGAGTTTTTGACCGATGAATGGCTTCTTAGACGACATCATGCGCCCTAGCCCCATGTCTGCGGCTGTTGTGCGCCCGTCTAGTTCGTTACCGGCCACATGACCCTTCTCAATACGCAAGACAGAAAGCGCCTCTGTGCCGTAAGGGATAAGCCCATGATCTTGACCCGCGTCCCAAATGGCATTCCACATTTCCTCACCATAGGTCCAAGGCACATTCACCTCATAGGCAAGTTCACCAGAGAAGCTGATGCGGAAGATGCGGGCTGTCGTGCCGTTCCACTCAAAGGTTTGAACGCCCATGAATGGCAAGGCCTCTTCGCTCATATCAAGCGCTTTGCCAAAAGCTTTTTCCAAAATCTTGCGAGCGTTCGGACCTGCAACCGCAACACCACACCATTGTTCGGTGGCGGAACAGAACTGAACATCCAAATCAGGCCAAAGCACTTGGCTTGCATGTTCCATATGAGAAAGCACACGGGCAGCATTCGCCGTTGTGGTGGTCATGAAGTAATGGTCGTCAGCAAGGCGGGATGTCGTCCCATCATCAAACACAAAACCATCTTCACGCAGCATTAAGCCATAACGCGCTTTGCCGGGTTTTAGGAGTTTCCAGCCGTTGATATAAAGGCGGTTTAGGAACTCGCCCGCGTCATCGCCGAAAATCTCAATTTTGCCGAGGCTTGAAACATCGCAAATACCCGCTGTTTCGCGCACCTGTTTGCTCTCGCGGTAAATTGCTTCCATTACCCCTTCATTGGGTTTTGGATAATATTGTGGTCGCAGCCATTGGCCCGCTTCTACGAAGACAGCGCCAAGTTTTTCACCGCATGCGTGCATGGCCGTGCGGCGCACAGGTTGGAATTCATAGCCACGCTCATGGCCTGCAAAGGCACCAATTGCCACAGGTGAATAAGGTGGGCGGAAACGGGTTGTTCCAACATCAGGGATCGGCTCGCCCCGCGCTTCGGCCAAAATGCCGATGCCTGTAACGTTCGAGGTTTTACCTTGGTCTGTCGCCATGCCCAGTGTTGTGTAGCGCTTGGCATGTTCAACAGAGACGAAGCCTTCTTGCTCAGCAAGGGTGATGTCTTTTGCGGTTACATCATTTTGGAAATCGACAAAGGCTTTGCCGTTGCCAGCACATCGCCAAATTGCGGCGATTGGACCATTGGCGATTGCTTCCGCAGATGGTGCATTGCCTGCTTTAGCTTCAAAGCCAGCAGCGCCTGCCGCTTCAAGTCCAGCTGCATGGCCCTCTTCTAAACAAGCGGCCAAATCAAACGAACCTTTTGACGCACCAGCAGACCGTTCTGCACGGATGGGCGCAGGTGGTACAAAGCCTTTGAGGGCATCATCCCATACGGGTGCCACGCCTGTTTGGCTTGCTAAATGCACATCTGGCGAATAACCGCCCGCCATTGCAACGCAGTCGCAACCGAAGGTTCTTGTGACAATGCCATCTAAGGCTTGCAACGTCAGGCTTTTAACCCGCTTACCGCCATTTGCTTGTCTTGGAATAGTGCCAAGATCAACCTCAACACCGCGTGCTTTAATGCGACTTGCTGCCTCGCTCAACTCAGTTCGTGCATCTGCAATCACTGCAACCTCAACACCAGCATCAAGCAAGATTTCAGCCGTGCGATAGGCATCATCGTTGGTTGTGACAAAGGCAATCTTCTTACCCGGTGACACGCCGAACTTTTCAACGAAGGTACGAACGGCGTTGTTGAGCATGACGCCCGGCTTATCGTTATTGTCAAACGTCATCGCCCGCTCATGGGAACCACAAGCAAGCACCACCTCTTTAGCCCGAAGGGTCCAAAGGCGCTGACGCGGCATGCCGTCTTCTGGCTCTTTCACATGATCGCTAACACGCTCAAGCGCTGCCATGACGTTGTGGTCATAATAACCAAACACCGTGGTGCGCGGCATGATGGTGACGTTCTTCATGCCTTCAAGTTGTTTAAGCGTTTCCGCCACCCACTTGTCAGCAGGTTTGCCATCAATCATATCGGTTGGCGACACCATACCGCCGAAGGCCATTTGTTCTTCGGCAAGGATAACGCGACCGCCCGATTTCGCAGCACTTAATGCCGCCGCCAAACCAGCAGGACCACCACCAACAACTAAAACGTCGCAGTGATCATGGGAGTGTTCATAAGTATCAGGATCAGGCTCTACCGCAGCACTACCAAGGCCTGCGGAACGGCGGATGATCTTTTCATAGATTGGCTCCCAAAAGGAAGCAGGCCACATGAAGGTTTTATAATAAAATCCAGCGGTCAAAAACGGGCTGAGGAGTTGGTTCACAGATTGAACATCAAACGCCAAAGACGGAAAGCGGTTTTGTGACTTTGCTTCCAAGCCTTCATAAAGCTCCGCAATGGTTGCGCGCGTATTCGGTTCTCGCCGTGCTCCAGAACGCATTTCGACGATGGCATTCGGCTCTTCTGAACCCGCACTTAAACACCCACGTGGACGGTGATATTTGAACGAGCGGCCCATAAGGGTGACGCCATTGGCAAGCAGAGCTGATGCCAAGGTATCGCCCTCAAAACCTTGGTAGCTCTTGCCATCAAAGGTAAAGTTCACGGGCTTGGAACGGTCTATGAGTATGCCGCCATTCTTTAAACGATGTGCGCTCATTATTTGTCTCCCTCTGGCAGAGGAAGGTCATCGTGCGGACCACCTGTTGCGTGTATCTCATGGGTGAGCGTGTTGCGTACAACTTTCACCCACTGACGGCACCCACCAGTGTGATGCCACCACTCAGTGTGCCAGCCCTTCGGATTATCTCGGATATAGGCATAACGGAAGAACTCTTCTTCACTCGCATCCGGCTCAGGGCGCACAACAGTCGCGTCGCCTTGATATTGAAATTCTGCTTCATCGCGTAGCCCACACCAGGGGCAATTAATTCTATGCATGGTTGCCTCCTATTGTATCCACGGACTTGGGCCAACGCCCTTTTCGTCAATCATTCGTCCCTCACGGAAACGCTCAATGGTGAACGCCTCATTGAGTTTATGCGGTTCATCTTTTGCAATTGTGTGCGCGAAGCACCAGCCAGAGGCAGGCGTCGCTTTAAATCCGCCATAGCACCAACCGCCATTGAGGTAGAGTTTATCAACGCCCGTTTTACAGATGAACGGCGAACCATCAAAGCTCATATCCATAATACCGCCCCAGTGGCGCAGCAGCCGAACACGACCAATGGCTGGCATAATCGCCATGCCGCCTGCCATAACGTGTTCCATCATCGGCAAATTGCCGCGTTGGGCATAAGAGTTATAGCCATCAAGATCACCACCAAATACCAAGCCGCCTTTGTCAGACTGGCTGATATAAAAGTGCCCTGCTCCGAACGTCACCACTGTATCAATCAACGGCTTAATACCTTCTGACACAAAAGCTTGAAGCACATGGCTTTCAATTGGCAATTCGATACCCGCCATTTTCGCGATTTGCGAGGTGTGGCCAGCGACCGCCATGCCGACTTTCTTCGCCATGATTTTTCCTTTGGTGGTTTCAACACCCACCACAGCGCCGCCTTCAATGATGATGTCTTTCACTTCGCAGTTTTGAATAATATCAACACCGCGACTATCTGCACCACGCGCATAGCCCCAAGCAACCGCATCGTGACGAACTGTGCCGCCGCGTCGTTGCATTAAGCCGCCTTGGATGGGGAAACGCGAATTTTCAAAATCGAGGATTGGCACCATTTTCTTGAGTTCTTCAGGCGACACAATATCTGCATCAACACCAGCAAGGCGCATGGCATTACCACGACGCACATAGCCGTCACGCTGGGCATCTGAATGGAAGAGATTGACGATGCCGCGCTGGGAAATCATCGCGTTGAAGTTGAAGTCTTGCTCCAAGCCTTCCCAAAGCTTCATGCTTTTCTCGTAAAAATGAGTATTTGGCGCATGCATATAGTTAGAGCGGATGATCGTCGTATTCCGCCCAACATTACCGCCGCCAATCCAGCCTTTTTCGATCACGGCGACATTAGTAATGCCGTGCTCTTTTGCCAGATAATAAGCTGTTGCAAGACCATGACCGCCGCCACCGATGATGATCACATCATACTCAGCCTTTGGTGCCGGATCACGCCACATGCGTTTCCAGCCCTTATGGCCAGTAAGACCCTGCTTTAAAACGGATAGAGCTGAATATTTCACGTGGCTTGGCCTTTCTTGCTGACGGATAGGCAGTAGACCCGTCATTTAAAGATAGTGCAATCAATTAAGCGCCAGCTTCTGCTCAATAACATAAATTCCGAACAACAAATCGGACAAATAAGAATATAAATTGGACATGCACAATTGAATTGGTTCATAATGGTTGCATGAAGCAGCACGCTAATACATTTGCCTTTTTTTTGGTGCCAGGCTTTTCCCTCGTCGCCCTATCCAGCGCGATAGATGTGCTGCGCGCGGCTAATGTTGAGGTTGATCAGACCCATTTTGAATGGACCTTAGTTGGCGAAGAAAACGGGATGGTTGCATCCTCCAGTGGTATTGAGTTGCCCGTTGAAAGAATTTCACCCACGGCTAAATCAGATGTCATTGCGGTGTGCGGCGGTGAACGAACGCATTTATTCTCTAACCCCAAAGTTGAAAAATGGCTTCGTGATTGCGCGCGAGAAAAATGTCGCATTGGGTCGCTATCTGATGGGGCTTACCTTGTTGCCAAAGCAGGTTTATTCAACCAATGCCGCTCCACAATTCATTGGAAATGCCAAAATGCTTATCGTGAACTTTATCCCAGCCTAGATGTTCGCACGTCTATTATGGAGATCGACGCCTTTCGATTTTCATGTGCGGGTGGAACGGCCAGTCTGGATTTAATGCTGAATTTCGTAGCGTCATCGCTGGGAACAGCCATTGCAGGCCGTGTGGCGGACAATTATTTCCATGATGTGATACGCGGTGACGACCAAACCCAACACCTAACCCGCGCCTTTCGTTTTGCCACACGCAACGAGACTGTCTCTAATGCTCTTTTCAAAATGGAAACAGCCTTAGAAGTGCCATTACCCGTCGCAAAAATTGCCAGTGAGCTTAACATTTCTCACCGCCAATTAGACCGATTGTTTAGGACCCACCTTGGGGCCTCACCCTCTCATTTTTATCGCGACCTCAGGCTTGCGCGGGCCAGTAGTTTGTTGAAGCAGACCGCCCTATCGGTTGCAGAGGTTGCGGTAAGTTGCGGATTTCAATCTGCCTCGCATCTAGCAAAATTCTTTTACCGAAAATACGACGAAACCCCGCTACAGCACCGAAAAAAAGGCCCCCAACAGCCGAGTTTTTAAGAGAAATTCAGTCGGGAAATTTGGGGCTATACTTATTTATTAATGAATGGTTAAATACCAATTGCATACCAATGTTGACCATTTTGGTATGCTCGATTTTTGGCTGTTAATTTAGCCGCAGATAATAAACCAATCGAGGGGGACTATTTAATGGAAGAGGAAGTTGCCAAATTAATGGCGGAGGTCGCAGCTTTGAAAGCCGCAAATGCGACTGGAAATACGGTCGCGGCAGAGACGTATTATTATCTTACGATACCGCTTATGATCCTAATCCACGTCGGATTTTTGGGATATGAGATGGGCGCATCGCGCGCCAAGAACGTTCTAGCATCCGGAATTAAAAATATTTTGGCCTTCGCATTCATGCTGCCAACATTCTACTTTTTCGGCTGGTGGGTATATTGGGCTTTCCCAACTGGTCTAAACTTTGGTGTCGGGCCAAATGAAATCAGTGGTTTGGCTTATGCAGCAGCCGTTGCAAATCCTGCAACAGAAGTGATGGGCCCGCATTTGGGTGACAATGCTTCTGGTGTGTTTGTCGGTGCCTTTACGTTGTTTGCGTGTGCTACCGCCTCCATTATGTCGGGTTCTGTTATTGAACGTATCCGCCTCGTACCATTCGTTGTGCTTGCCATCATCCTCGGCTCTTTTGCTTGGGTTGTTGCTGCGGCATGGGGTTGGCATGCAGATGGCTGGCTTGTTCAAAAATGGGGTTACCACGACTTTGGTGCTTCTGGTGTTGTTCACATGATTTCTGGTTTCTTCGCTCTCGGGGTTCTTATCCCACTCGGCGCACGGATCGGTAAATTCAATGCAGACGGCTCAGCAAACCAAATTACAGGTCACAATATGCCAATGGCAATGATCGGTTTGATGATGATTATCGTGGGTTTCTGGGGCTTCCTTATGGCTTGTTTGATCTACCCAGGTGAAGCATGGTCTTGGTCTGCTACAGAGTTCACAAACATCTACGGCACACCAATGACGCTTTCTGCATTGACCTTCAACTTGTTGATGGCAATCGGTGGCGGTATCATCGGTGCATGGATGACAACACGTGATCCGTTCTGGATGATGTCTGCTGGTCTTGGCGGCATTATCGCAACAGCTGCTGGTCTTGACGTTTATCTGCCATCAATGACATTTGCGATCGCCTTTGTTGCTTGTGCCTTCATCATGCCTGCTTCAGCAAAATTCATCGAGAAGATGGGTATTGATGATGCAGTTGGTGCTGTAACGGTTCACGGTGTCCTTGGTGCAGTTGGTGTGCTTGGCGTTGGTATCTTCGCTTCTGGCATCCCATCAACAGCAGCTGAGGGAGCAGCACAAATCAGCTTCTTCGGTCAGTTGATTGGTACAATCGTGATGGCGCTTATCGGCTTCGTTCCGGGTCTTGTTTTCGCTTCACTCTTCAATGCAATGGGCATCTTGCGCGTTTCTGAGAAAGTGGAACGTGACGGTCTGGATATCTCTGAAGTGCCAGCAGTGGCTTACCCTGCTGAGTAATCAGCCACGGTAAGGCGTGACCTTCACGCCCTACCGGTCTTCAATTAACGAAAACCATGAAAGGAAACACCAATGGGTGCATCTTTTGAAACTTGGGACGCGGTAACAGACGCGGCTTATTATGTGGGTGCTGGGTCTGAAGGGATCTGGCTCGCTATCGCAGTCATCCTGTGCGTTGTCGCACTTATGGTTGGCCACTCACACGAATCCAAGGTCAACAAAGACTAATCGCTTAACAAAGCGAACAAAATCAGGGGTCGCCACTTGGCGGCCCTTTTTTCCGCACTAAAATCTAAGAAATAACATCATCATGCTAAGTGAGAAAACCTTGCAACCACACGACTATTCCCACCACTTTTTAACGTGGCAATGCCGCATCCGTCAGATTGCTTTACGCGAAGATGGTGGCCGCCCTAGCCAAGGCATGCGCCCAGCCCTTTATGATGGCGAAGGAACGCAATTATCCGCTGGCGTCATCGTTTTGATGGTGAAAGAGAACCCAGAAGAAAGCACAGATTTTCTAAAGTTTCAGGTGCAAAAGCATAACGATCCGCAAGACGTTTACAAAAAGGCACTCACCTATTTGCAGGCAACACACTACCAACGGGCGATTGAGTTTTCAGATGAACTGACCGCACTCTTTGCCAAGAATTCAGCACTGGTTGAGCAGCTCTTAGTCGAAGGAAAGTGTCTATTATCTTTCCAGCAATTCACCCAGAGTTACAAAATCCCTTGCCACGTTCGCATCTTGAAAGAGGAAGAAGCCGCCCACAGCGCCACCCTTTGGCATAACCGCGTCTTCAATCCCAATATTGGCGATGACATCGTGATCGTTGGCTTCCAACCAGATTGGGACGAAGCAGTAACGATGCTGAAAAAGTAAGGCTATCTAACGCTGTAGCTAAGGGGCAAGCTTATGGGGCTAGTGTTGCCGCTATCTGGGAGATACTGCGCACCCTCCACATCGAAGTCCTGCAACACACGCCCCAAAGCCCGCAACGCGCTTGCCATATCCGTGCGGGCGACATAATGGCCAATACAATGATGCGCCCCACCGCCAAAGCCGAAATGACGTTTGCGCGGGGCTAGAATATTGAACGATGGTTCCTCGCAAATTTGCGGGTCTCTTGCGGAAGAATGAACCAGCATGTGAAGCGTGGTCCCCGCTTTGATTTCAACATTTTGAAAACTGAAATCTTCAACCGCTTCTCTGGTCGCCCATGTGGTGGTTGGCCAAGCGCGGATGATTTCTTCGATTGCTTGCGGGCACAAATTTGGATCAGCACAAAGCGCCTGCCATTGGTCCTTATGTTCAGCGAATAAGCTCATTGCAAAACCAAGTTGGGAGCGCGTTGTATCAACACCGCCGAAGATGGAAATCAGAATGAGGTCGACGAGCGCTTGCTCATCCTCAAGGCTCATCTCTTCGTAGCGTCTCACAAGACGAGCAATATAACTCGCTTGATCATCGCCTACCCTCGCCCGTGCAATCAATTCATGCGACAATGTCGTCAGCCGATCACAAGCCGCGTTGAATGTCTCTTGATGGTCAAGGCCGTTGATGCCCATTGCAAGACCAAGGTCTGATGCGTCGTGTGAAATCTGCGACCACTGATCAAGCGGCAACCCCAGTAAGATACAGATCGCTTGCCCTGCAAAGGGAATGGAAAAATCTTCCATAAACTCGCATGACGAACGCCCACGCAAAGCATTGGCAAGCGTCTCAGCCGCCACATCAAATTGCGGAATTAAACTATCAACAAATTCCTCTGATAACGAAGGAATGGCAAGGTCACGCAATATTCGGTGATCTTTGCCTTCGCGGGAAATCACCGAGCGCTTCCAAAATTCTGCGAAACTGCCCTTTAGGTTATTCTTGTCCGGCCACGCATAACTGCCCTGTCGCAGTCTTTTGTCTCGCAATAAAAGGCCTACTTCGCGGTAGCGCAGCACAGCCAAACCGAACGGTGTTTCCGCACACCAGTTCTCAGCCCGCGCATCCTTTGCCTCTTGCCCTTTTGTGGAAAAATTGGGGTCTTTGAGGTTCAGGAATGGAAGAGGTTGAGCCTGCTGCATTGACACAATCAATCTATATAAGCATCGCGACGCATGCCCGCCCGTTCATGGTGAAGCAGGCGCTTGCTATAAAGCGAGGCAATACGGTGGAGTGAATAGCAGCCCTGGAAGAGCGGCATGTCGCTCGGTTCCAGATCAATCAGATTTTGCCTCTGCATAGCGACCTCCCTCACAACTTTTACGCATGGGATGCTAGACGCTAAACCCACCCCATATCAAGCTGCCGCTCCCATGAACGCGCGGCATTGCGCATTAAGATCGCGACAGTAACGGGGCCAACGCCGCCCGGAACAGGCGTGATCCAGCTTGCGACCTCTTTGACCGCATCGGTATCAACATCGCCAACAATGCGCGACTTCCCGTTGTCATCTGTGATTTGATTGATCCCGATATCAATAACGGCAGCACCCGGTTTTATCATATCTGCCCCGATCAAATGCGCCTTTCCGACAGCCACAACCACAACATCCGCACGTCGCGAATGCATGGCAACAGATCGCGTCATGTGGTGACAAACAGTGACCGTCGCGCCTTCCGCCATTAACATCATGGCCGCAGGTTTACCGACGATCTCAGAATGCCCCACCATAACAATTTCCAAGCCCTTCATATCGAGACCAGTTTCTCGGATAAGTTCAACGGCTGCAGCAGCCGTACACGGCGCCATGGTGACATCGTTATAAACGATATTGCCAATGGATGCGGGGTTCATGCCCTCAATGTCTTTCAGCGGGTGGATGGCTGATTGTAAGGTACGCAGATTGATGCTGTCTGGCACAGGCCGCTGCAAGATGACGCCGAGCACTGTCGGGTCGTCGTTCATCGCAACCAATTGCGCTTTTGCTTCCGCCTGCGTTATCGCCTCAGGCCATGCAAGACGTTCAAAAGGAATGCCGACTTTCGCCGCAGCGCGTTCTTGATTGCGGATGTAAACGTCGACCTCCGCGACATCCCCGATGCTAACAGAGACAAGACGTCCAATTGGTTTTTCCTGTGTCAGTGTTTCGACAAGCCCTGCGATCTCGCCCAGCAATTTCTGCTGAACAGCGCGGCCATCAATGATGCGATGATCGTTCAATTTTTAGTTCCTAATTACTATCTATTTACAGCGGCTACTAACCACCAAAACCACTGCCCGCTCTTCGATACTCGTCACGTGCTGGCGCAAATATGTCAAGCGTGATCAGCACCTTTCGCTCCTGCTTGCATGGGCTTATCATAACGCTGGATATGACCTCATCATCGCATTGCCAAAAGAAAAGCCCGCCGTATCAACAGCGGGCTTTCTCATTCTCGTTAAATGCAGTGCATTAGAACTTTTTATAAGCTTTGTTCAACTGCACCATTGGATGATCTGGTGACATTTGAAACTTGATCAAAAGCTCACGAGCAATCATGTCACGGTCTTGCTGGTTATCTGCCAAATCCATGCTTTCTGGAATTGCGACCCAACCGTTGATGTTACGATCAAAAACGGCTGCTTTACCGTCATCATAACCCATGTGAACATCCTCAAGCCAGTTGAGGTCTTCCCAGCCCATGAATTCGATATAACCCTTCAAGAAAGGGGTCAGACGATCATAGTCTGGCAATAGGTTCACGTCATAACGGTAACCAATGTGCTGACCGATGATTTGTTCGCGCTCGCTGTCGATACCACCACCTTTGAGGAAGTGATCGACGTCTTCAATTTCAGCGCCTTTATAGCTTGTTCCAGCCATTTATTCTCTCCTTGTGCCTGTCGCCACAGCCGAACGATGTCCGGCTGAGCGAGCGGGGCTTAAATGTGGTGGTAGTCGTCAACACCAACGGTGTATTCAGTACCAGCGAGAGGAACCTGAGCGATTGCAGAGGCTTCCATTGTAAGCGCTCCTAGATCTTCTGGCTCCAGTGAATGGATATTGGTCTTGCCACAGGCACGCGCCATCATCTGTGCTTCCATCGTCAATGTGTGAAGGAAGTTATAGACGCGCTCTGCTGCTTCATCTGGGTCCAAACGCTTACGAAGCTCTGGATCCTGTGTCGCAACACCTACTGGACAACGGCCTGTGTGGCAGTGGTAACACTGACCAGGACGGACGCCCATTTCTGACGGATAATCTGCTTCAGGAATGTCCTTGTTACAGTTTAGCGCCATCATGGCTGAGTGACCAATCGCAATGGCGTCTGCACCAAGGGCAATCGCTTTTGCAACATCACCACCGTTACGGATACCGCCAGCATAAACGAGAGTGATCTCGCCACGCTTACCAATATCGTCGATCGCACGACGGGCCTGACGGATCGCGGCCATACCTGGAACACCGGTTTCTTCCGTTGCCAAGTGTGGGCCAGCACCCGTGCCGCCTTCCATGCCATCAATGTAGATTGAATCAGGGTCACATTTTGCAGCCATACGAACATCGTCGTAAACCCGCGCTGCGCCGAGCTTCAACTGAATTGGAATTTGCCAATCTGTTGCTTCACGGATTTCCTGAATTTTGAGTGCCAGATCATCTGGACCCAACCAATCTGGGTGGCGAGCAGGTGAGCGTTGGTCAATACCAGCTGGTAGTGAACGCATCTCTGCCACTTGGTCAGTCACTTTTTGACCCATCAAGTGACCACCGAGGCCTACCTTACAGCCTTGCCCGATAAAGAACTCACAGCCATCTGCTAGTTGCAGGTGATGTGGGTTAAAACCGTAGCGTGACTGAATACACTGGTAGAACCATTTTGAAGAGTAACGGCGCTCGTCCGGGATCC
>JBDWKL010000027.1 GCA_039973685.1 Hyphomicrobiales bacterium | reverse complement strand
CGGTTCTGTAGAAGCTTTTGCGCTCGACATGCCTACTCTCCACCTTGACGATAAACAACGTCAAAAAAATATCGGAACTGATTCGCCGACTTTGAGTTTAGAGTAATTGCAGGTCTCTAGGAATGCGGACAAGCACCACTTTCGCTTATCCGCAGATTAAATAACAAAAATGGTTAATTAACGCCGATCAATCACTGAAATGGCAATTTTTTACTTAGCGCCAGGCGATCTCAGGCCAAGCCAGCGATCTCTCGTGACTTTATAGTGGTACTTCGGCGGGCGGACATTGGTGCTTTTTGCGACTTGCAAACGATCACCTGTCAAATTACCGATCGATGACAACAATGCATAAGAGGCAACAAGACGGTCGCGACGGGCATTTTCAAGAGCCACCTGCGCAGTAATTAAATTCGACTGAGCATTAAGAACATCAAGGGTTGTCGCCTCACCCAAACGGCGTTCCTCAACCAAACCGTTCAACGCAGTTTGCGAAGCACTAACATTGGTTTGCGCTGATCTAATTTGGGATTTGCTGGCATCAAGAGCGGCCCACGCAGCGCGTACAGCCTGTTCAACCGAGCGGCGCACTTCGTCAACCTGAATGCGTAACTGAGAAACAGTCTGCCGTGCTTGGCGTATGCTTGAGAACCGCGAACCACCTTGGTAAAGCGGTATCGAAACATTGGCAGTTAATGAGCTGTTGCTAGAATCAGAACCCGATGCGCCACCCTCAAAACTTCTAAGGTATGACCCATTTAAGCTAACAGTAGGCAGCAATGTCCCTTCAGAAACCTTCACGTTAAACTGTCCAGCATCCACATTGTGCTGAGCGGCTTTGATTAAAGGGTGAGACGTTCTTGCCCTGCTAAGAGCGGCAGAAAGCGTGGATGGGATGTGTTTTGCGGCACCTGTCGCTGTTTTCAGTGTACCTGGACGGGTACCAATAATTTGCAGATATGTCGCTTCGCTGGAAATAAGGCTGGATTTTGATCCTGCAAGGTCGGAGAGAGAATCCGCGACGTTCGCACGCGCAAGCGCCACATCAGTCCGCGTTCCCTCGCCCACTTCAGCCTGAGCACGCGATGCTCTTAGCTGTTCTTGTGAGAATTTTACGTTTCGTTGTTGCAAGCCTAGGATTCTACGATCACGAAAAACATCAGCGTATGCGGTGACAGCAAGTTGCAGCACAGATTGCTCGGTATTTTGAAGGTTCGAAACCCCAGCTTTCACACCAGCTTCTGCAGATTTAACGTTGTTTGAAACCTGAAACCCGTTGAATAGGTTCTGCGTTAAGGTAACACCGGCCGAGCCAGTTACTGCGTCGCTACTTTGGCTCGTACTAAAACCACCACTAGAGGAGCTATTAGTACTTTCACCGCCAATTGATGTCGTACCAGTAATCGTCGGACGTCTGCCAGCTAACGCTTGATTGATCGTTTCATTTTGGGCGCGTTGGGCGGCACGTGCAGCGTTTAGAGTTGGGTTATTTGAATAAGTCGAAACAAGCGCTTGATACAATGTCTCAGCCAAGGCCGGTTGAACGGCAACAAGTGCTGAAGACAAACCAAGACCCATTAATAATGATATCGTCTTAAAATTCCCGATGGGTTTCATCCACCTATACCCTACTCTTGCCAGCCGAAAGCTCGACCTTGAAAAGCCAATCCATATAAAAATTAGCAGCAATAAATATCAAAACATAACGTAATTCATTAACAATACGAATCATGTTTGTTTACATTATGTTAACAATAGCATTCATTAACAATCATGTTGGCAAAAAAAATGGCGCTCAACAGAAATCAAGTTCACGTTTAGTAACAAAACGGCTTAAAAGACAAATTCTTCGGCTTTATCAAAGCCAGGCAGACGCGGGACAGCAACATTTGAGAACCCTGTCGCTGAAATATCGTCGCCATGACGGCTATAAACACGGATCTGGCCAGACAAGCCTTCACCTTCAACGGCCACCAAACGACCCTCGTCACGCAATTGATCAAGCAGCGCTTGCGGCAAAGTTGAAACGGCACCTTCAATGAGGATTACGTCGAATGGCGCCTCAGATGGGCAGCCAACCTCTAATTCCGCTTGAACAACTGCTACATTGTCATAACCAAGATCGATCAACGTCTCGCTTGAGCGTGAAACCAGATCCTCGTTTGATTCAACCGCGATCACACTGTTTGCAAGCCGTGAAATAACAGCAGCGCCATAACCAGCACCCGAACCAACACACAAAACCACGTCTGAACTAGAAATATCAGCAACCTGCAACATCTTTGCAAGTGGCGTTACCTGCCCAAGACTGCGTCCATCCAGATCGACATCAGCGTCGCTATAAGCGATCGCTTTTTTGCTTGATGGGACAAATAACTCACGCGGGACTGTACTAAAAGCATCAATGATATCGTAGTCGGTCACATCGTTCGGTCGAATTTGGCAATCAACCATTTGCCGACGTGCTGCATCAAAATCCATCATCACTGTATTCTCCGCTCTGTTCCAGATAGCGTTAAACCGTACTTTAAACCGCAACGGCAGAAGAATTTCTTCTAATCCATCAGGGATTTGGAGGCCTCACCCGGAATCGAACCGGGGTTGACGGATTTGCAATCCGCTGCGTAACCACTCCGCCATGAGGCCCCATTCTGTGGTCACAGTAAGGGCTTCAATATCGTATGCTTGCAAGAATTAAAAGCCCCTAAATTCATTCTGATTAACTTTCCTTGGCAATGCCAATGCCGCATCAATTCCTATGTAATTTCGCCTTTTGCTTGCTTTCGATAAAAATGCAGATAGGTTAGAAATATAAGCATCGAGTGCATTGGGAGGTGCGGCTTTGGCGACGATCATTTCTAAAGATAACAGACCAAAACACATCGGGCCGACGCCAGAACCAATGACGCTACCTCTTCGTTCCGTCAATGAAGACACGCCTCAACTCATTGATCCATATCAGCGTGCAATCACCTATTTGCGCGTCTCAGTGACAGATCGCTGCGATTTCCGCTGTACCTATTGCATGTCAGAAGACATGACCTTTTTGCCAAAACGTGAAGTTTTAACGCTTGAGGAAATCGACCGTCTTTGCACTGCCTTCATTGATAAAGGCGTCAAAAAGTTACGCCTAACAGGCGGCGAACCACTTGTTCGCAAAGGCATCATGACCCTCATTCGCGCCCTCTCCCGCCACCTAGATAATGGTGATTTGGAAGAATTGACGCTCACAACAAACGGTTCACAACTGACAAAATACGCCTCGGAGATGGCTGATCTTGGTATTCGCCGTGTGAATGTATCTGTCGATACGCTTGATTCCGACAAATTTAAGAGAATCACTCGGCGTGGTGATCTTGACCAAGTACTTGATGGCATCACGGCTGCGAAAAAAGCTGGCATTGCTGTAAAACTCAATGCTGTTGCTCTTAAAGGCGATAATGAGCATGAAATCATCGATATGATGAAATGGGCACATGGTGAAGGCCATGATTTGACCCTTATCGAGACCATGCCATTGGGTGAAATCGACGAAGATCGTACAGATCAGTATCTTTCATTGAAGCATGTGCGCGAGAACATTCTGGCTGATTACACGCTCTCAGACATTCCATATAAGACTGGTGGCCCTGCTCGCTATGTTGAGGTGCAGGAAACAGGCGGAAGACTTGGGTTTATCACACCGATGTCTCACAATTTCTGCGAAAGCTGCAACCGCGTGCGTATTACCTGCACAGGCACCTTGTATATGTGCCTTGGCCAAGACGACGCTGCTGACCTGCGCGCGCCAATGCGCCAATCAGACGGCAACGAAGCGCTTTATGCAGCCATCGACAATGCTATTTCTCTCAAACCCAAAGGCCATGATTTCATCATTGACCGCCAGCAAAAACCATCTGTTGGTCGACATATGAGCATGACCGGCGGCTAACGGTTCCCGCTAATGCTATCTCCAAATATGACTGGCAGCGCGTTCATGGTGGGCGCGATGGCGCTCTTCACCTTTAATGATGCCATCGTCAAAGTGCTGGGCCAAAACCTGCCAATTGTCGAAGTCATCCTTTTGCGCGGCGCATTCACCGTTGTGCTCATTGGCGCATTTATAAGCTTTACTGCTGGACTTTCGTCTTTTTCCAAACTCAACAGGCCCATCATATGGTGGCGCGCGCTGTGCGAAGTTGGCGCGACATATTGCTTCTTAACAGGCTTGATACATGTGGAGTTGGCAAACGCAGCAGCGATTCTATCAGCTCTACCGCTCGCGGTCACAATTGGCAGTGTCATATTCCTGAACGAAAAAGTCGGTTGGCGTCGTTGGAGTGCGATTGCCGTTGGGTTTATTGGCGTCTTGCTCATTGTGCGCCCCGGACTTGAAGCATTTAATATCTATTCGCTCAACATATTAGGCGCCGTGGTTTTTGCGGCTGCCAGAGACCTTGTTACCAAACAAGCACCAAAAGACATCTCATCGGTCAGCCTAACATTCGCCACCGCTACCGCTATCACACTAAGTGGCGCATTCGGCACATACTTTTTTGCTGAATACCAACCTCCGACCAACACTGAGTTTGGTTGGTTGTTCGCCTCTGCTTTGTTGTTATCAGTCGCTTATTTCTTCATCGTCTCTGCCATGCGCGTAGGTGAAGTCGCGATTGTTGCGCCCTTTCGATATACCAACCTTTTATGGGCCATTGCGCTCGGTATCATCGTCTTCGGCGACAAGCTCGACTGGATGACCCTGCTTGGTAGCGCTATTGTAACGGCGACGGGCATCTATACGCTTTACAGAGAACGCGTGCGGATTAAAGCGGCGAAGCAACTAGCGACTTAGCTGTCGGATTAACATTGTGCTTGGAGGCTTCTTTCATAAGCCACTCGCGAAATGCTGCAACTTTTGGCTTTTCCAAATCTGCTGGTGCGCAGACAAACCAAAATGCTGCCGATGTACTGAGATTAATATCAAAGGGTGCCACCAATCGGCCCGATTGCAATTCACGTCCCGCAAGCGACGAACGCCCCAAAGCCACACCTGCCCCCTCAACGGCGGCATCAACACTATGGTCAGCATGGCTAAACCGCATTCCTCTGCTTGCATCAACGTTGGTGACGCCAGCACGTCGCAACCATTCTTGCCAATCAGGTGCACGATCAATGTGACGCATCGAATCGTCATGTAGAAGGGTGAAGTTCTTTAAATCCGAAGGCTGCTTCAACCCACGCTCTATCAATTCTGGCGCGCACATAGGTGTCACGAGTTCATCAAAAATCGGCTCAACATGGAGATCAGGATAATCACCATACCCAAAGCGCACCGCCACATCGACATCGCCCCCGCCAAATTCAATCAATTTCAAACTGGCAGATAATTGCAGTTCAATATCGGGATGAGCCTCAATGAAGCGATACATGCGCGGGGCAAGCCATTTGGCTGCAAACGCGGGTCCCGTTGAAACGACAAGAACATCATCAGGCGTTACGTTCTTCAAGCTGCCAACCGCTTCACTCATGGCAAGCAAACCTGTGTGGATGCCCGGATAGAGCTTTTCCCCTGCGGCAGTCAAAGCAATGGCGCGGTTCAGGCGTTCGAACAATTTTTGTCCTAAATTCTCTTCAAGTTGACGCACTTGATAAGAAAGCGCGGACGGTGTGACAAACAACTCATCTGCCGCTTTTGAAAAACTCATATGACGCGCGGTTGCTTCAAAGGCTCGCAAAGCGTTGAGAGGCGGTAATCTATCCGGCATTTATTGGCTTCCTAGTTTGTCATTAAAACGCTTCACATAAAATAATTTTAAGTGATAGCTGAAAATTACCCGTTTGTCAGCAAGATTTTTGACGCTTATATCTGGTTCAACAACAACGAAACAGACCCAATGGTCCACGGAGAAGCATCATGAAAAATTCAAATTACCAAACAAATACAGAAACTTATATTCAACGCGGACACATTGAACGCTCGAAAGCCTTTTGGTCAATGATGGGTCGCCTATCGCAAATGCGCAAAAGATCAAACAGACGAAGCTATTAAGCTCAGTTCAATTATAGGGGTAATACAAAAGCGTCCGGCATTCGTCCGGACGTTTTGCTTTTTACATTTGTTTTTACGGGGCAAATTCATTGCACCTCACGCAAACCATGCTTATGCTGAAAACATGAGTGAATTCAGCATCCAACCCGACCCAGAGGCCGAAGGGCTTTCCACTACAGTCGACGGCATCAATGAAGCAGGCGAACGTGTTTCGACCAATGTGGTGACGGAACGCGCGTTGACGCTTTATTTAAATTCCCAAGAAGTCGTCACTATGATGACGATTGGCGACCACCCTGATCTTCTTGCCATCGGATTCTTACTCAATCAAAACATGCTTCACGCCGATGACGTCATCACCGACGTCGATTTTGATGATGATCTCGACGTCGTTGTTGTGCGCACTGAGCGCGAAACAAACTACGAAGACAAAATGAAAAAGAAAGTGCGCACATCAGGCTGCGCACAAGGCACCACATTTGGCGATTTGATGGAAAGCTTGGAAGGGTTCTCTTTTCCCGAAGGCTCTTCGCTTAAAACCAGCTGGCTTGGCACCTTGACCAAAACCATCAACACCACCCCATCGCTCTACCTAACAGCGGGCGCGATACATGGTTGCGTGTTGTGCGAAGAAGACCGCGTGATCGCCTATATGGAAGATGTCGGTCGTCACAACGCCGTTGATAAGATCGCGGGCTTCATGCACCAAAATAACATCGATCCATCAAACAAAATTTTCTACACAACAGGCCGCCTCACCTCAGAAATGGTGATCAAAACTGTCCGCATGGGCATCCCGATTCTTATCTCCCGCTCTGGCTTCACCGCTTGGGGTGTTGATTTGGCAAGGCAAGCAGGCCTCACCCTCATTGGTCGTGCCCGTGGAAAGCGCTTTGTAGCGCTCGCGGGTCAAGAACGGCTGATTTTTGATGATGATCTTTCAGGTGCTGATGAAGACAAAAAGCACCGTCGCAAAGGCGCGGAGGCCGCAGAATGAAATCGCTTGGAGTATTGCTTGCTGGTGGCCTTTCAAGACGAATGGGCGGCGGCGATAAAGGCTTGATGCCCCTTGGCGGCAAGCCCGTCATGCAACATGCTTTTGAACGCCTTCGTGCACAAACTGACGGCATAATCATCAATGCTAACGGCGATCCATCGCGCTTTGCTGGTTTTGAGACAACCGTTGTGCCTGATACGATTTCAGGCTTTGCTGGTCCTTTGGCGGGTGTTCTTGCAGGCATGCGTTATGCAGCCGCGTTAGATAATCCGCCAACCTTCATCGTAACAGCTGCAGCTGATACACCGTTTTTCCCAGAGACGTTGGTTGAGCGCTTTTTGAGCGAAGCAGCGACGGATGAGACCATTGTCTTGGCTGGATCAAACGGTCGTCGCCACCCCGTTTTCGGCCTTTGGCCCGTTAGCCTCGCCGATCATCTGGAAGCATGGCTATCAGATGAAGAAAACCGCAAGGTTCTAGCTTGGGTTAATCAACATTCTTGGGCTATGGCTGAATTTGAAGAGCCAGCGTTCGAGGGTGATGACACCGATCCCTTTTTCAATATCAATACGCCAGAAGATTTCGCGATTGCAGAACAACTATTGGCAGATAATAAAACGACGGAGCCAACCGCATGAGCGAACAACGTGTCTTTGGTGTAACGGGCTGGAAGAACTCAGGTAAAACGACGCTTGTGTGTAAACTAGTGCGTGAAATAACAAGCCGTGGTTTCTCCGTTTCAACCATCAAACATGCCCACGAAACATTCGACATGGACCACCCAGGGCGCGATAGCCACGAACACCGTTTAAGTGGCGCGCAGGAAGTCGCGATCAGCTCCAAAATGCGTTGGGCCGTTTTGCATGAGTTGCGCGGTGATGAGCAACCAAGTCTCGATGACATGTTAAACCGCCTCACCCCAGTCGATTTGGTGATTATCGAGGGCTATAAACGCGAACCACATCCAAAAATTGAATGCCGCCGTGTGGATTCCCGCTCACAAGAAGAGATTGCCCCTCTCGACTCAAATGTGGTGGCGATTGCGCGGGATCATGAAATTGCTAGCGATCTGCCCAATTTCGACATTAATGACATCAACGCACTAACCGATTTCGTGCTGGGCCATGTGGGCATCATCTCCAACGATAATATGGACGCTCACGATGCCTGAGCAGGAAACCAATAAAAAGCCAGACCTCAACGATTGCTTTTTGCACGACAAAGATCGGCTGAAACATGATGACGCGCTGGAAATTTTAAAAGCACAAATTGAAGCTCTTGGGCAGACTGAAACCATCCCGCTTAAAGACGCAACAGGACGGATTATCGCAGAAGAAATCACCGCGCCGCGCAATGTGCCGCTAAGTGACAATGCAGCCGTTGATGGCTATGCGTTCTCTCATCAATCATATGAGGCCAATGGCGGAACGTTCCCCGTGGTCTCGCGGGTGGCCGCTGGTGACTTATCACCAATGGTGGTCCCAGATGATGGCGCTGCCCGCATTTTCACAGGCGCTTCCATGCCTGAAGGCACAGACAGTGTCGCCATGCAAGAAGATTGCGAAACGCGCGAGCAAGACGGTGTTTCCTTTGTCGTTATTCCACAGGGTTTAAAACAGGGAGCCAATTGCAGACGTGCCGGAGAAGATGTGCGCGAAGGAACGGTTTTATTCTCCAGCGGCAAGCGCTTAAACCCAGCCGACATCGCCTCCCTTGCTTCGCTTGGACGTGATGAAGTATTGGTTTTTCAATATGTCAGAGTTGCCATCATCTCAACTGGTGATGAGCTGGTCCCCGCAGGCAATGATATCAAAGCTGGACAGGTCTATAATTCTAACGGACCGCTTTTAGAAAGCTTGCTCGAGAGCCTTCCCGTCACAATCACCAACGCTGGCATCTTGCCAGATGATCTCGGCACCATATCCGACACCCTGCAAAAGCTCTCAGCAACCCACGACGTGATCTTAACAACGGGCGGAGCAAGCCGTGGCGAAGAAGATCATGTTCTAACCGCACTTGATGCAATTGGCCGTCGGCATATGTGGCAGCTCGCCATTAAGCCTGGTCGCCCCATGACATTTGGCCATATCGGCAATGCCGCCTTTATTGGTCTTCCGGGCAATCCAGTTGCAGCCTTTGTTTGCTTCTTGCTCTATGCCCGCCAAATCATCCTCGCGCTGGGCGGTGCCACATGGCAAACACCGCATCGTTTTCCCCTGCCCGCTGCTTTTTCCATTGGGAAGAAGAAAACCGATAGACGCGAATTCCAGCGCGGCATCTTGCGTGAAGTGGATGGGCGCTTGATGGTCGATAAATTCAAGCGCGACGGGTCAGGCCTTATCTCAGGTCTGCGTGAGGCCGATGGGCTGATTGAGATTGCAGAAGACATAAATAGCTTGAATGAAGGTGATCCCGTGAGCTTCATCCCGTTTCACAGCTTTGGTCTTTAGGCCGCGAATATCCGCACCGCCAATTTATTCAACGAACCTTGCCGATTTAGGGTGAAATTGTCGCAACCCGCGCTATAACTATAAATGACATGGAACATGTCGGTAATCATAGATTTTCAACGTTATCTTTCCGCGTTCCAATTCAGATTAAATGTAATTAGAGGAAACATAAGTCATGGCAAAAGTAGCATTCATCGGTCTTGGCGTAATGGGGTATCCAATGGCGGGACATATCGCGACCAAGGGTGACCATGACGTTACTGTTTATAACCGCACCGCGGCAAAAGCTGAAAAATGGGCGGCAGAGTTTGGTGGCAAGGCCGCCGCGACACCTCAAGCAGCAGCAGATGGCGCTGATTTCGTGTTTTGCTGCGTTGGCAATGATGATGACCTCCGTTCTGTCACCACAGGCGAGAACGGTGCATTTCACGGCTTAAAAGAAGGCTCAGTCTTCATTGATAATACAACCGCCTCCGCAGGTGTTGCCCGCGAATTGGCGGAAGCGGCTAAAGCAAAAGGCGTCGGCTTCATTGATGCGCCCGTCTCTGGCGGTCAAGCAGGTGCAGAAAACGGCGTATTGACCGTTATGTGCGGCGGCGATCAAGCAGCTTATGACAAAGCTGAGCCTGTCATTATGCACTATGCAAAAGCATCACGCCTTATGGGGTCGACAGGTTCTGGTCAGCTTACAAAAATGGTCAACCAAATTTGTATCGCGGGCCTTGTTCAAGCGCTTTCAGAAGGTGTTGCCTTCGCTCAAAAAGCTGGCCTTGATACAGAAGTCGTCTTTGACGTGATTTCAAAAGGTGCTGCCGGTTCATGGCAAATGGAAAACCGCCATTCAACAATGGCAAAAGACGAGTTCGAATTCGGCTTTGCTGTTGATTGGATGCGTAAAGATTTGGGTATTTGCCTTGAAGAAGCAAACGCGAATGGCTCACATTTGCCTGTAACGGCTATGGTTGATCAATTTTACAGCCAAATCCAACAACGCGGCGGCAACCGTTACGACACATCAAGCTTGCTTACGCTACTGCGCGACAGCTAAGCAGCGAAACAAACGCAAAGGGCGGACTGTGGTTCGCCCTTAATCGCCTGATTTATCTGATTTTGACAATGGAATATAAGAGAGCGGCAATTCAGTTGTATATTTGATTTGCTCCATTGCGAATGTGGTCGAGACATCCGAGATTTTAATCTTCGCAATCAGCTTTTTGTAAAAAGCATCATACGAAGCAATATCCGGCACCACGACGCGCAACAAATAATCAATCTGTCCCGCCATCCGGTAAAACTCGACAACTTCAGGAAATTCGCTGATCAGCTCCGCAAAACGCTTGAGCCATTCATCCGAATGCTCATTGGTCGTGATCGCCACAAATGCGGTAACAGCAACATTCACGCCGTCAGGATCAAGCAAAGCAACACGCGCTTTGATCACACCATCCTCTTCCATCTTTTGAATACGGCGCCAGCACGGAGTGGTTGAAAGCCCCACACGTTTACCGATTTCTGCAACGGACACAGTGGCGTCTTGCTGAATAATAGACAGAATTTTCTTATCGAGGCGATCAAGCATCACATACTCCTTGAGGATGGGCGCAAAGTAAGCAATTTCATTCTAATATCAACTCAAAAATAGCGCTGGATTAGAATATTTTTCGACAACCATTAACAAAAGATCATACTAAGCGTGCGATTTCGCTTTTCAAGACAGGCAATAAGTCATCACTAAACCAAGGGTTTTTCTTTATCCACCCACTGTTGCGCCAAGATGGGTGCGGCAGAGGGATTACTTTTCGGGGCGCATCACTTTCATAATACTGTCGCCAGTTTTGAACCGTCGCCGTCAGCGTTTTCTCTCGCGCTTTTCCCAGATGGTAAGCTTGTGCATATTGGCCAATGACCAGCACCAACTCAATCTGCGGCATTTGGGCAAATATCTGATCGTGCCACTTCGCCACACACTCGCGGCGCGGCGGCAAATCCCCGCCTTTTGCATCTAGTCCAGGAAAGCAAAATCCCATCGGCACGATAGCAAGTTGATCAGGATTGTAAAAAATGTCCTCACCAATACCCATCCAGTCCCGCAAACGATCGCCAGATGGATCTGTGAAGGGGCGCCCAGATTGATGGACCCGCGTTCCAGGTGCCTGCCCTGCGATACAAATACGCGCCGTTTGAGACAAAACACAAACAGGCCGTGGCTCATGGGGTAGCGGCTCCTTTAGCGGGGTCTCCACGCAAATCCGGCAAGCAGATATATCTTCGATCAATGCATCAAGGGCCACGTTGAAATGCCTCGCGTGCACTAATGCGCTCAAACCAATCCAGCAGGTTTGGGGTGCTATCATCAACACGACGCTTCGTCACCCGCATGAAGTTGGCGGCCACAAAAAGCGTAATGTCTGCAACAGAAAACGCATCGCCCGCAATAAATTGACGATCAGCAAGTGCATGATCATACATTTCGAGTTCTTCAGAGATCTTCCCACGATTAGCTTCAGCCCATTCATTAATCTGCGGCACTTCTAATGTCGCCATGCTTGGGTGGGTGTGCCGAAACACAGAAGCAACGACGCTCATCAAGCCAAGTTCTGCACGGCGGCTCCACATTTCAATCAAGGCTTTCTCTTTTGCGCTATCACCGAACAAGGATGGTTTTGGATGCAACTCCTCAAAATACCGACAAATCGCCATGCTTTCAGAAATGAACGTGCCATCATCCAGCTCCAAAACAGAAACACGCATTTTGGGATTTTTTTCCGCAAATTCTACCGACTTATGATCATGTGAATTGATATCGAGAATAACACGCTCAACGTCCACACCCTTTTCTGACAAAAAATACTGCACTCTCAAAGAGTTAGGTGTTCTTGGGTCTTCATATAACCGCATTTTTTCAATTCCTCGTTTTTCAATCTGGCAACAAACAAAAACACTTCATTAACCATACATTTCAGCCGATTTTTAAACCTTATCAATCATGATGTCCTTTGGAAATTGAACCAGAATGGTTCGTTGGGGACTAGAATGACTGACTTTGCTACAGAGACACAAACGAAAAACGAACGTCAACACCCCAATAGAGAGCGTGCGGACCGCCGTCATGCTGTCAATAATGCTGTGCGAAATGCACGCGAAAACCTTACGTCTGAGACTGGTTATTCGATCGACTTTGACCGCGATGTTCTTCTTGCTCATGCCCGTAATTTTAATACCGCTGGTCTAATCGTTCCTTGGTTTATCATCTTCACCGGGATGCTCAGTCTTACTTGGTACAATTATTTCCATATTTTGGCATGGATTTTTGTC
Source organism: Hyphomicrobiales bacterium (assembly GCA_039973685.1). Classification (NCBI taxonomy): domain Bacteria; kingdom Pseudomonadati; phylum Pseudomonadota; class Alphaproteobacteria; order Hyphomicrobiales; species Hyphomicrobiales bacterium. The sequence goes on along the minus strand of JBDWKL010000027.1, from coordinate 37,949 downwards.
AGTCTAACTGCACAAATGCTGATCGTGCATCAAAATATGAAGTTTTTGAAGAAGATGCCCGACGATCCCAAAGATCTTGAAGGCTGGCGCCGTATTTTCGTATGCGGCGACCTACTGAGCGGGATCGTTTGGTCAACATTCTTGCTTATACCTGTCAGCACAAGCTCACTCAGCCAACCGGTGTTCCTGTTCGCAACCTTGCTTGTGGTGGTCGCACTTTACTCCTTTATTGCCGCACCTCTCTTTATTGGCATGCTGGCTGCGACAAGCCCTATTACAATGGTACTTGTCGTTGTCTTCTTCCAAACTGGTTATTCCAGCCTAACGATGATGGCGGGCTTATTTGTTGCAGCTCAACTCTTGTTTATCATGCTTGGCAAACAAGTTCGCAGCACTTTGCTACAATTGTTCAAGATCAAGGTTGAGAAAGACGGCCTTATTGTAGAGCTTGAAGAAGCAACCGCGATCTCTAACGATTCCAGACGTCGCGCTGAAGAAGCAAACCTCGCTAAATCCCGTTTCTTGGCCACGATGAGCCACGAACTTAGAACGCCACTCAATGCGATCATTGGTTTTTCTGAAATCATGAAAGAAGAATTGCTCGGCCCATTGGAAAACGCTTCTTATAAAGAATATGTCACAGACATTCATTCCAGTGGTGATCACCTGCTAAACCTCATCAATGAAATCCTTGATTTGTCACGCGTCGAAGCTGGTAGATACGAATTGAACGAAGAGGCTATCTCAATTGTCGAGGTCTTGAATGACTGTAACACTTTGATGATGTTGAGAGCCAAGAACAAAGATATCAAAATCAAGATCACCACAGAGCCAGGAATGAACCGTATCTGGGCGGACGAACGGGCAATTCGTCAGATCATTCTCAACCTCATGGCAAATGCCGTAAAATTCACACCACAAGGTGGTGAGATTAACGTGCTTGTTGGTTGGACTAAAGGCGGCGGTCAATACATTGCGGTTCGCGATAATGGTCCAGGGATTCCCGAAGAGGAAATTCCAATTGTCTTGTCGCAATTCGGTCAGGGTTCGCTGGCTATCAAAAGTGCAGAGCAAGGAACAGGTCTTGGTCTTCCAATCTGTCAGGCGCTCATCAACATGCATTCAGGCACGCTGGATTTAAAATCCAAATTACGCGTTGGAACCTCGGTTACTGTGTCGCTACCAAAAGGCCGCGTCATCGAAGCGCTAGCACCAAAAGAAACAAACTCAAGAAACGTTGTCCAGCAAACACCTCAACGGGTTATGCATCGCCGAAGCGCTTAAGACGTAGCAACACCTGCTTGTTCAAAGGTCGCCATATCGGCGTGGGTTTTTGCAGCGGCCTTAACAATGCCAGCTGCAATCGCCGCACCACTGCCCTCACCTAGCCTCATACCAAGATCAAGCAATGGCTCTTTGCCAAGTTTTTTCAAAGCAGCATCATGGGCTGGTTCCGCAGATCGGTGACCAAACAAGCAATGGTCAATCGCATCCGCGCGTTCAGCGTGCAGAATGGCAGCAGAAGCTGTTGCAACAAAACCATCGATAATCACAGGAATGCGTTGATGACGGGCTGCCAAAATAGCACCGCACATTGCCGCAATCTCACGGCCACCAACACGACGCAACAACTCCAACCCGCTTAGACCTGACGTTGATACAGGACCGCCAATCCGCTTAACGGCTGCGGTCACTACATCCGCTTTGATTTTCATTGTATCGTTATCAATGCCAGTGCCAGGTCCAACCCAATCACTCGCATCACCGCCATAAAGCGCATTGAACAAGATTGACGCCACTGTGGTATTGGCAATGCCCATCTCACCAATGCACAAGAGATCCGTGCCACCAGCAATGGCTTCCATACCAAAAGCCAGCGTTGCCGCACATCCTGCCGCATCGAAGGCATCTTCTTCGCTGACATCTGGTGTTGGCACTTCAAGCGCCAAATCGAATATTTTGAGACCGAGGTCATGAGCAAGGCAGAGCTGGTTGATGGCCGCACCACCAGCTGCAAAGTTTTCAACCATCGACTGCGTAACACTTTGCGGGAAAGCGGAAACACCTTTGTCAGCGACGCCATGGTTTGCCGCAAATATTGTGACCAAAGGACGTGTGATAATCGGCTTAGGATCACCTTGCCAAGCGGCAAGCCATTCAACCAATTCTTCCAATTTTCCCAATGATCCAGCAGGTTTGGTAAGCTGTTTGTCGCGTGCACGAACGGCTGCAATGGCTTCTTTGTCTTCTTGAGGGATCATACGCAACAAATTGCGGATATCGTCGAGAGGATCACCTGCGGCTTTTTCACTCATTTAACTTGGCCTTGCGTATAATTTCATTCGCCCGTGATACCTACCACGCACGTGCCCCTCTAACGCGTCTTTATTACTTTTCACAAGGCGTGAGTTGATTGTATAACTAGCAAAGCACCGTTATCCACCAAATCAGTCACTATTTTGGTAGTTTTGAAGAGTAGAATGAATGTCTAGCGAGCAATCTGACGAAAATGACGATAGAGAACGCAGTTCTCTTGGGTGCATACTTTCTTCTGTCCAATTTTTGTCCCGTATTCCTATACCCGACAGCCTTGCCAATCATAAAAAACCCGATTTTGAAAATGGCAGTTGGTCATTTCCACTTGCTGGCATTGTCATCTGCTTGCCTGCTGTCGTCATTATGGTCGTGGCCTACGCACTTGGCCTAAATGCAGAAATTATCGCGGTGCTTACCATCGCAACACAAGCGCTCGTCACCGGCGCTTTACATGAAGATGGCCTTGCCGATATCGCGGACGGATTTGGCGGCGGCTCAACTCGTGATCGAAAGCTCGAGATTATGAAAGACAGCAGCGTCGGTGCCTTTGGTGCTGTGGCGCTGGTCATTTCATTCTTAATGCGGTTTGCACTCCTATCAAGCCTCCTCGACCTCTCATTCTTCCTTGCGATTGCAGGCTTTATCGCCGCGCAAACAGTATCACGATCTGTGCAAGTTTGGTTCTGGCAGAGCCTTCCAGCCGCCAGAGAAGATGGGCTATCGAGCACTTTTGGGACACCATCACCACAATCTGCACGAACAGCCTTATTAATTGGCGGCGGTAGTGTTCTCTTGCCATTAATCGCAGGCGTTTCGATTTTCTCCATTACTATCTCAATCGGCCTTATCATCTTGCTGTTGGTTGGCTTTCGCAAACTGTGCATCCAGCAGATTGGTGGGCAAAGCGGTGATACAATCGGTGCAATACAAGTGCTTGCAGAGATTGCATTTCTAATCGGACTGCTTACATTCACACCATGAACGAGAAATCCTCCCTTTCCTTAGAACAGCGCCTAGCAAACCCCTGTGTTCAAATTTGCGTTCGAGACAGCGATGACGGTGTTTGCCTTGGTTGCGGGCGTACTTCGGAAGAAATCAACAATTGGCTGAATATATCGCGGGCAGATCGCGAAAAGATAATTCCGCAGTTAGATGACCGCATTGAGCAGATAACCGCGAAACGTCGCAAAAACCGAACCGGACGAGCAAACCGCCAACGCCTTAGGGCAGAACGTGGCTTAGAAAGCTAAACGGAGAACGATATCATGAGAGGCAATCTCATCCTGTCGCTGGTTCTGGCGGCAATCGGGACTTTACTCGTAATCTTGGTGTTTTTTCCCGGTGCGTCACAATCTGTCGGGCTGGAGAACGAAGAGCTTGGCCGTTTGGGTTATCTGGCCGCTGTGTTGATACTTATCGCGTCTGGCATAACATTGCGGAATTTCAAATTGACCAAGTTTTTGCGCGATGCCGGAATTTGGTTGGCTCTTGGCTTAGCATTGATCGTTGGATATTCAGCCAAAGACAGCCTCGCACCAATTTACTCTCAAACGATTGCAAGCCTTACCCCTGGCACACCTGCTGAATTAGGTGATGGCCGTGTTGTGATAAAGCGCAATCAAAGCAATGACTTCGTCGTCAAATCTAAAGTGAATGACGCCGCTATCGATTTCATATTCGATACGGGCGCAAGTGCGGTTGTCCTGACCTATAACGACGCGGTTAAAGCAGGCTTCAGCCCTGAAAAACTCAGCTTCGGCATAACCGTCAGCACAGCAAACGGTACGACACAAACCGCCCCCATTCGCATCGGCGTTTTAGAAGTCGGTTCAATCCGCCGTGAAAATGTGCGCGGCCTCATCGCGCAGCAAGGCGATCTACGCACCAGCTTACTCGGCATGACCTTCATGGACACGCTGTCATCGTTTCAGGTAACGGGCGATACGCTGGAGTTTAAAAACTAGGGATTGAGCGTTTAAGCAGCGTCTTGATCGCCAAGCTCAGGCATCACCACCGCAAAGGCACGGCGCAAGATATCCGGCGTTGCTGTGTCTAACCGCGCTTCTTCAGACAAAATTTGGCGATAGCGTTTAGCGCCCGTGCGGCCATGGAACAGGCCAATCATATGACGCGTAATAGCTGAGAGACGGAAACCGTTCGCCTGCTGCTCAGCGCAATAAGCCATCATGGTCTCTAACACGTCGTTCCAATCAAAATCGTCGCTCTCAACGCCGTAAATGCGCTGATCAACATCTGCTAGAAGACTAGCATCATGATAAGCAGCGCGGCCCAGCATAACACCATCTACAAATTTAAGATGTGGTTCGGCATCATCAAGCGTGGCGATCCCGCCATTGATCCCGATGAAACGATCTGACAAGCGCTCTTTCAATGCATAGACAAGCCCATAATCAAGTGGCGGCACATCGCGGTTTTCTTTCGGGCTAAGCCCTTGCAACCAAGCTTTTCGGGCATGAACCCATAAGGCGTCACAACCTGCGGTGAAAACATCATCAGCGATCTTATTGAGCGCCTCTTCTGGCTCTTGATCATCCACACCAATGCGACATTTAACGGTGACAGGCATGGATACCGCTTGCTTCATGGCATCAACACAATCAGCGACCAACTGCGGGTCGCGCATCAAGCAAGCGCCGAAGGTACCGTTTTGCACGCGGTCAGAGGGGCACCCGACATTGAGATTGACTTCATCGTAGCCAAAATCTTCTGCAATCTTTGCGGCTTTTTGCAGCTTATTAGGATCACTGCCGCCAAGCTGAATGGCGAGCGGATGTTCTTGCTTTGAAAAACCAATCAACCGCTCACGCTGCCCATGAATAACAGCATCCGCCGTCACCATCTCAGTATAAAGCAAGGCTTGCTTCGTGAGGGTACGATGTAAATAACGGCAATGGCGGTCGGTCCAATCCATCATTGGAGCGACTGAGAACATTTTTGTCTTATTTTTCAGAGCATTACGATACATAGTCAAAGCATCATTCAAATCAAGAAAACGGATAATAGCGGCACACGACCTCTCTATACTCTAACTTCGGCCTATATGCACGTTTGGAAATTGAACTGAGTTAAAGCGGGTTTGATCTAGCAATCACCCTACCCACGATCGAAGCTTAATACTCGGTTTCAATTCATGCTCTCACGCCAAAAAAAATGGTGGGGCAAGCCCACCATTTCTCGTCAATTATCAAAGGCCTAGTTTGGGTGATTATGTATCCCAACCACCGATGGCACGAACTTCGAGGAACTCTTCTAGTCCCCATTCGCCACCTTCACGGCCATTACCAGATTGCTTCATGCCACCGAACGGTGAACCAGCGCTTCTGCCAACACCGTTGATGTCCACCATGCCGCTGCGAAGTTCGCGAGCAACGCGGTGTGCTTTTTCTTGATCAGAGGTCTGAATGTAATTGGTGAGGCCATAATCCGTGTCATTTGCAATGGCAATGGCTTCCTCTTCGCTGTCAAACGCCATCAAAGAGATAACCGGACCAAAGACTTCTTCACGCATGATGCGCATGTCATTGTTACAATCAGCAAAGACGGTTGGTTTAACGAAGAAACCACGGTTCAAACCATTCGGACGACCAACACCACCAGCAACCAATTTAGCGCCTTCATCAATGCCGATCTGAATAAGGTCTTGAACCTTGTTAAACTGCATCTCAGAAACAAGTGGGCCAATGTGACGGCCTTCTTCTGAGGATAGATTAACCGCAGTCGCTTCAGCCGCCGCAGTCGCTTCTTCAACCGCTTGATCATAGCGCGAACGCTCAACAAGCATACGTGTTGGCGCGTTGCACGATTGGCCAGTGTTGTTGAAACAACGAGCAATACCTTGCTGCACGGCTTTGTCGCTCGCATCAGCAAAGATCAAATTCGCACCCTTGCCACCAAGCTCCAAGCTGATGCGCTTGATTGTCTCAGCACCAGCAATGCTGATTGCTTTACCAGCACGAGTTGAACCCGTGAAGCTGATCATTTCAACATCAGGGTGGTTTGAAAGCTGTGAACCAACACCTGGGCCATCGCCGTTGACGAGGTTGTAAACGCCAGCTGGAACACCCGCTTCATCCAAAATTTCTGTGAAGAGCATTGCAGACAATGGTGATTGCTCAGATGGTTTCAAAATCATCGTGCAACCAGTTGCAAGAGCCGGAATAACCTTCAAGCAAATCTGGTTCATTGGCCAGTTCCAAGGTGTGATCAAACCACAAACCCCGATTGGCTCATAAATAATCTTGTCGTTTGGCGTGTTTGGTCTCAGCTCGCGCTCAAACTCAAACCCCTTCAAGGCCTCAATAAATGCCTGAATGTGAAAGCTGCCAGTGCCAGATTGCATCTGCTTTGACATAACAATCGGCGCACCCATTTCGCGGGAGATAACAGCGCCCATTTCATCGGAACGCTTGAGATAAATCGCCAAAATGTTTTCAAGAAGCTCAAGCCGTTCTGCCTTTGAAGTCAGACGCCATTTGGCAAACGCAGCATTAGCCGCCGCAACTGCCGCATTGGTGTCAGCTTCACCACCTAGAGAAATAGTCGCAAACGCCTCTTCGTTAGAAGGATCAATTACGTCCATATCCGTTCCAGACAATGGAGCAACCCATTGGCCATTTATATAAAATTTGCGGGCATCTTGCATAGCCATCTCCTTGAAATAATCAAAGCCGCCAAGTTTTCGCGGCTCTTAGCCATTCCGTTTGTTTGGGAATGGATTCGTTTGGTTGTCGACGGCTGACAATGAACTTCGTGCTTCTATTTGTCCATCGCCAAATTTATGGAATTGATGAGACAGTTTTCAAGCCATGGCCACGCTTTAGCTGCTGTCTTGTTAACAATTAAATAGGCGCCGCGTTCGAAGGTGGGTGCTGCTTCTAAAATATGGATCTCCCCTTTGTCGATGTAAGGGCGCGCCAATCGTAAGGGAAGATATGCACTGCCGCCTTCAGATAACAAATATTCAAGCCCCAATGTGGCCGAGCCAAAACTGATACGCGATGTATTTGCATCGGCAAAGGTTGCAGCATGTTCGCGACCAAAAGCCTCACCCGCCTCAACGAAGAAGTATTTCGGATCAAATGTGATGGGGCTGTCTCTTTCGGTTGAAACCAAAATCAATTGGTCATCTATGCTGCGAACAATCTCTTGTTCTTGCGCCACACTGGGTGAATGCGTGATGGCAAAATCAACCAAACCGTCATCCAACCAGCCCCGCATATCTCTAGAACTACCTTGCCAAATCGAAAGCGCCACCTGAGGCACCTCTTTGCGAATGTAATTAAAAACCTCCTGCCCCAATGCCGGCCACAAATCTGGATGGCACCCAATGTTGCAAACCGAACTGAGCGCATCAGGCAAAGAAGTTTCTTGTCTTGCTTGCCGCCATAGGTTCGTGATGGTGCTGGCATAGCGTTGAAACCGCACACCTGCCGCCGTTAATGAGACGCCAGATTTTTGCCGATTGATCAAGCTTTGCCCAATCTCAGCTTCCAAAGATTTCAACCTTGCAGTAACGGTTGATTGCGTGACATTGAGTTGCTCAGATGCCTTGATCAAGCTACCTGTTTCTATAATTGCCAAAAAGGTACGTAGTTCGTTGAGTTGCATGATGATCAATTCGAATTTTTTGCATTAAACTATCGAAATAATTCGTTTTTCAATATCATGAAATTCAAATACTTTGCAACATAACGGGACATGTTGAGCCTGTTGAAAGGAACACAAGTGAAACGCGAAGAATTCATCCAAGCCATGCGTGCTGTCGCACATAGTGTAACAGTCGTCACCACCGATGGTGCTAGCGGTCGGCATGGCGCAACTGTTTCCGCGTTTTGTTCCGTTTCAGCTGATCCTCCGACTGTGCTGGTATGCTTGAATGCCACGTCACGCATTGGCGAATTGGTAAAAGCAAACGGCGTTTTCACCGTCAATGTGTTGCCTGAAGGTAGTGCAGCCATTGCCAAGCGCTTTGCAGGCATGGACGACGACAATGTCGAAGACAGATTTGATGGCATCAACACCACTGACGCTGTGGTGCCTGAAATTGTCGGTTCAACGGTCTTTCGCTGCCAATTAGAACAACTCGTCCCATCCGGTAGCCATGTAATAGCAATCGGCTTGGTTGATGCTTCAACAATCGTTGGAAAGCCTCCGCTTACTTATTGCGACGGAGACTATCAAACACTCCAAAAGAAAACAGAAGAGGCCTAAGATGAACGACATCCAATCTTTTGACATGTTAATCGACGGAGACTGGGTGCAAGCATCAAACGGCAAGACCTTTGAAAGCACCAATCCAGCCACTGGTGCTGTATGGGCAACCGTGCCAGAAGCCACTGAGGCCGATGTCGAGCGCGCAGTTGCCGCCGCCAAGTATGCGTTAGAAGGTGAATGGGGAGCCATGACACCAACGGCACGCGGCAAGTGCTTACATCGGCTTGGTGATCTGCTGGCTGCAAATTCAGAAGAACTTGGCCGCATTGAAACCCAAGACACGGGCAAGATGTTCAAGGAAACCGCGTGGCAAGCCACTTATATCGCGGAGTACCTGCATTTTTATGGTGGTGCTGCGGATAAAATTCACGGTGAAACCTTACCAATCGACAAGCCAGACATGTTCGTTTTCACTGCCCGTGAACCCCTTGGCGTGATCGCGGCGGTTGTGCCGTGGAATAGCCAAATGTTCTTAAGTGCCACCAAAATTGGCCCCGCCTTAGCTGCAGGAAACACCATTGTATTGAAAGCGTCAGAGCAGGCATCTGCGCCGCTGTTAGCCTTTGGCAAATTGGTTGAACAAGCAGGCATTCCAAAAGGTGTAATCAACATTATCACAGGCCACGGCGAACCCTGTGGCCGCACCCTCACCTCACACCCAGATGTTGCCCGCGTTGCCTTTACTGGCGGACCACAATCCGCCAAGCACATCATTCGAAATTCAGCGGAAAACTTTGCTGAAGTTTCCTTAGAACTCGGCGGAAAATCGCCCTTCATCGTGTTTGATGATGCGGACCTTGATAGCGCTGTAAATGGTTCTGTCGCTGGTATTTTCGGCGCAACGGGCCAAAGCTGTGTCGCAGGTTCACGGCTATATCTCCATGAAGACATTGCGGATGCATTTTTGGAAAAGATGATCGCCATTGCTAAAACCATTAAAATCGGCGACCCGCAGGCTGATGAAACCGAAATGGGGCCGCTTTGCACACAGGGACAGCTTGACCATATTCAAGAGCAAGTTGCACTTGCTGAAAAAGAAGGCGGCACAGTGCTGACAGGCGGCAAGCAGCCCGACCTTGCGGGCATGTTTTATGAGCCGACCATCATCGAATGCCCACGCCAAGACATGACGATTGTAGACACAGAACTGTTTGGCCCTGTCCTCGCTGTGCAGCGCTTCAAAACGGAAGACGAAGTGGTAGCCCTCGCGAACGATACAAAGCACGGCCTCGCCGCTGGCATCTTCACTCGTGACAGCGCACGCTCGCTTCGTATGTCTAAGAAAGTCAAAGCTGGCATCATCTGGGTCAACACATACCGCGTGATTTCGCCAATCGCAGAATTTGGCGGCATGAAACACAGCGGATATGGCCGCGAAGCAGGTCTGCAGGCGCTTTACGATTACACAAGACCAAAAACCGTTTGGATGAACCTGTCAGACGATCCAATCGCCAACCCATTTAAAATGCGCTGACAATAAACGACCATATGCTCGGGGGGAGCCTAAGTCATGAAATTTCAAATTGCCATCAATCTGGAACGAATGAACGCTGAAACTGACATGCGTGAGGTCCGCGACCATACGCTTGAAATGGTGCAAATGGCAGATGCTGCCGGTTTCGAAATTGCTTGGGCGGCAGAACATCATGCCGTTGAAATGACCATCGCACCAAACCCGTTTCAATTGATGACATGGTGGGGAGATCATACCAACAATATCCGCCTTGGTTGCGGTGTGGCCAATGCTGCTTATTGGCACCCAATCAATATCGCTGGTGAAGCAGCAATGGTTGACCTTTTATCAGGTGGCCGTCTTGAAATGGGTCTTGGTTCTGGCGCCTATCAACGCGAATTTGACCGCATGAAACCGGGCCTGCAACAGCCTGACTCATGGCGCTATATGCAAGAAATGCTGCCCCTTATTCGTAAGCTTTGGAAAGGCGATGTGGAGCACAAAGGCGACTATTGGGAATTTCCAAAATCAACCTCTTGCCCGAAGCCGTTGCAAGATGAAGTGCCTATTTGGGTTGCGGCTCGCTCACCAATCACGTTTGATTATGCGGTTGCTAATGATTGCAATATTATGTGCTGGCCTCTCACCATGCCGTTTTCAGAATCTGAAAAATATCGCACGCAGTTGGACGAATCCATCGCAAAGGCTGGTGGCACATGGAACCGCACATTTGCATTGATGCGCCACACCGCCCTTTACGCCAATGAAGCAGACCGCGAAAAGTCGATTTCGTCCGTGCGTCACGTTCTTGGTCAATTCGGCAATTTGATGATGAAAAAAGGTGACGTTCACAATGGCTTCCCTGATCAAGTGCCGCTGGAAGAGCTTGATGGCAATGTGCGTGTTGACCCTAAGATGCTCGAAGAAAACTTGATGTTCGGCTCACCCGATACGGTGATTGAGAAAATCAAACAACACGAAAAAATTGGTGTCGATGCATTCATCTATTACGCCTCAATGGGCCTAGATCGCGACGTACAAAAACGCTCGCTCAAACTCTTCATTGATGAAGTCATGCCCGCCTTTGCTTAAATACCCTTATGGAGACAATTCATGGCCGTAGAAATTCGCCGCACCCTCTTAAATATCCAAACCACCCTGCACGAAGAAGACCGCGCTGTTGCGCAGCCAACAAAGCTTGTTGCCGCAATGGCAATCATCAAGAACCCTTGGGCCGGGCAAGGCTATGTTGAAGACCTTCGCCCAGCAACGCGCGAAACAGGGCCAGTAATTGGTAAATTGCTGACCGACATGATCCTTGATGTGACAGGCGACAAATTGGAAGGCTACGGCAAAGCATCTCTTGTTGGCATGGGCGGCTCGCTAGAACACGCACAAGCCCTCACCCACACGCTTTATTTCGGCAATCAATACCGCGAAGCTGTGGACGCGAAATCTTATCTCGTCTTCGCCAACACACGTGGCGGCGCTGGCACATCATTGGTAATCCCATTGATGGATAAAGATGATGGCGGGCGTCGTTCGCATTATCAAACCATCCACCTCAGCATTCCAGATGCACCAGCAGAAGATGAGATGGTCATCGCCCTTGGCGCCTCCGTTGGTGGCCACCCACATCACCGCATCGGCAATCGCTACGAAGACCTCAAAGAAATGGGGCATGACGTCGACAATCCAGCAGGTGTGTAAGCATCATGGCAACAAAGCATGCACCAGATGGCACAGCACATGAGGTGGTCGGCAATGCTGACCATCCGCCACTGGTGTTGATCCACGGCCTTGGTCTTTGTCATCATATCTTTGATGATTTCACTGAGGCGTGGTCCAAAGATTACCAGCTTATTCTCTATGATCTATACGGCCACGGCGAAAGCACACCACCGCCTAAGACCGCATCGCTGAAAGTATATTCAGATCAAATCGCGCACTTGCTCGATCATTTGGATATTCAAACCGCAAGCCTCATCGGTTTTTCAATTGGCGGCATGATCAATCGCCGCTTCGCTTTTGACCATAACAATCGACTTGAAAACCTCGTCATCCTGAATTCTCCCCATGATCGCGGCGAAGAAGCACAATTGGCCGTTGAAGAACGTGCGGCCAAAGTCCGCGAAGAAGGCCCAACGGCAACGCTTGATGCTGCTTTGAGCCGTTGGTTCACACCTGACTATTTAGAAACGGGTGATGGTGTCACAAAAGTTCGAGCGTGGCGTGATCTCGTGGATCCTGAAAGCTATGCACAGGCTGCGTGGGTTTTGGCCAATGGTGTGCGGGAACTCATCAACCCAGAGCCACCAATCACCAAGCCAACCCTAGTGATGACCTGTGAAAACGACACCGGCAGCACACCTAAAATGAGCCATGATATTGCAGGCGAAATTGCGGGTAGCGAGACGATCATCGTCGATCATCTGCAGCATTTAGGGATGATGGAAAGACCTGACCTCTTCATCGAACCCGTCCTAACATTCTTAGATTTAAAAAAGGCGGAGGCCCAATGACAAAGACACTTTCAGGCGGGCAAGCAGCCGTTGAAGCGCTAAAGGCCGAAGAAACCTCCCACGTATTCGGCCTTATCGGTTCAGCCACAATGGAAATGTTCGATGCCCTTTATGATGCAAAAGACATCAACTTCATCGGCGTGCATGATGAACGCACAGGCACCCATATGGCGGACGGATTTGCCCGTGCCTCTGGCAAAGCTGGCGTTATCCTTGCCGGACAAAACGGCCCCGGCACCACGAACTTGGTAACAGGTCTCAGTCAAGCAAAAGCGGCCTTCTCGCCCGTGGTCTCTATCTCAGGCGCTTTATCTTCTGAACACATCTACCGCGATGCGTTTCAAGAAGTCGATCAGCAATCATTGTTCACGCCTGTCACCAAGAAAACATGGACAGCACCATCAGCAGGTCGTGTGCCTGAACTAATGCGGGAAGCCTTCAGAACAGCCCTCACCCCGCGTCGTGGGCCAGTTCAATTAAACTTGCCGCGCGATGTGCTCTCTGCCCAAGCAGAATTCGATGATCTACAAGCGCCAAAGAATTATCGCAACCAATCGCTCCCCGCTGGTGATCCAGATCTAATCGAACAAGCTGCGCGGATGTTGGCTGGCGCCACTCAACCCGTGATTATTGCAGGTGGTGGCATCAAGAACACAAATGGTCACGCGGCAGCGCTTGCTCTTGCCGAAAAGCTCAACGCGCCAATTGTCACTTCACCCGGTCATGGTGATGCGATACCCTTCGGTCATCCCCTAAACGCGGGGCAAATGGGCCCACGCGGCAATCCCGTTGCTTCTCGGCTTGCAAAGGAGGCTGACGTTATTTTGGCGCTTGGGACACGCCTCGGGTTTAACTCGACATTCTATACCTATGACAACATCAACCGCGATGCGAAGATCATCCATGTAGAATTAGAACCGACAGCGATTGGCCGCTTTTTCCCTGTTGAGCTTGGCATTTGGTCAGATGCCCCAATGGCCGCAAAACAAATGACGGCGGCAATTGAAAAAATCGAAAACCGCGCGCTGGCTGATCAGTGGACCACAACATTTCAAGAAGAGCGCCAAGCCTATCTCGCCAAACGTGATGCGGATGCGATCTTAACCGACCCGACGCAGCCCTCTGGCCTCTTCAAAACCCTGCGTGGCGTGATACCGCAAGAGGCAGCTATCACCATGGATGCTGGCACCCTATGCCTGCAAGCAACTGACGCGCTGAATTACTGGACACCCAAAAGCCTGTTCACGCCGCTTGATTTTGGCCTTGTTGGCTTCTCCTTCGCGGCTGGCCTCGGCATCAAATGCGCCCGTCCAGACCGACCCGTCGTCAGCCTTATGGGAGATGGCGGTTTCGGGATGACGGTCTCCGAGCTTTCCACCGCCGTTGATCACAACATCAACACGGTCACACTAGTCATGAACAACCAATGTTGGGGTGCAGAAAAAGCCTATCAGCGCGATTTCTTCAATGGCCGTTATATCGGTGCTGATATTTCAAGCCCGCGTTTTGATGAACTAGCAGAGCTATACGGAGCAAGAGGTTTTCGTGCAGACAATCTTGGCGATGTAGCAGGCGCGGTGGAAGCCGCTCTCGCCTGTGGCAAGCCAGCCGTTGTCGACATCGCCGTTGACCCGAACGCGCTCTATAGTTTCCGCCGTGATAGCTTCAAACATCGTGGTGGCTAGCCATGATCACCAAATGCGCATTCTTTCAAGGAACCATTAAGGCAGGACAAGAGGCCGCGATGCGTGCCTATGTGGAAGCAGAACTCGCTCCCTTGTGGCGCGGGTTTCAGCCAAGCGAAGACGTCAAAATTCTGTTCAATGTTGAAGACGATAAAAACGGCCCAACCATTCCGCTGGCTCTCATCGTCACCTACGAAGACCAAGCCTCACTCGATCAGGCGATGGAGACTGAGGCTCGATATAAAGCCCGCGATATGCTTCCAGACTTTTATGCAATGTTCTTTAATGAGGTGCAGCTGTTGCACTATGTGTTTGAAGACTAAACAAAGTCCTTCGCATTGCGCGACAGGGTATCTAAGACTTTTCTGAAAGTCGCAAGCTCATCGGCATTAAGCCCTGCGACGAGTTCAGCATTAAGCGCATCCCCGTCTTTTGTGAGGTCGTGATAGGCTTGCTCACCTGCAGAAGTTAGAATCAAATACTCAGCGCGCCTGTCTTGCTCATGGGTAGAACGGTTAAGCCAGCGCTTATTCTCCAATGCAACGACAGCCCGAGAAACCTTTGTCTTATGCAGGCTTGCCCGATGGCATATTTCTTTCGCCGTCATCTGCCCAAACTCACCCAAATGGGCCAAAACACGCCATTCTGTGCGTGTCATTGCCAACTTTTTTCGATAGACCGATTGAAATCCAAGACTAGTTGCCTCAGCCGCTTGGTTAAGGGCATAAGGCCAGAATTCTTGTAATTGGAAGGACCCAGTATTATTTTCCGACATATGAAAACCCTGCTTGATAGTTGCACAAATCATTGTTACGTTTGCAACTAATACATCAAATGCGCTTTGTTGCAAAGGATCAAAGATGCTCAACAAGCCAGCTTACATGCCCGGTTTCGGCAACGATTTTGAGACCGAAAGTTTAGAAGGCGCATTACCACAGGGTCAAAACAGTCCGCAGAACTGCGCTTATGGTCTTTATGCTGAACAGTTATCAGGCTCACCCTTCACGGCACCAAGCGGCACCAATGAGCGTTCATGGCTCTACCGTATTCGCCCAAGTGTGAAGCACACAAAAGCTTTCACTCAAATTGAGAAATCAGACTGGAAATCTGCAGACGCGAACGCGAAGCACGCTTTGCCTCTCGGTCAATATCGTTGGGACCCGTTAGACCTTCCAGCAACGCCCACAAATTTCTTGGACGGCATAAAGACAATCACGGTTGCAGGTGACACCACAGCCCAAACTGGCATGGCCTCCCACGCCTATCTGTTTAACGCAAATATGGACGATGAGTATTTCTTCAATGCAGATGGAGAGATGCTGATTGTGCCGCAAGTCGGGCGTTTGGAAATCTTCACTGAGATGGGTATCATTGAACTTGAGCCATCAGAAATTGCCGTTCTACCACGCGGCATGATGTTTAAGGTTTCAACGCTGGATGAGAGTGCGCGCGGTTATATCTGCGAGAACTACGGCGCAAAGCTCACCCTGCCAAATCGCGGTCCCGTCGGCGCAAATTGCCTTGCTAACCCTCGCGACTTCAAAACACCCGTTGCGGCCTATGAAGACAAAGACGGCACCAAGTGTCGCTTGACCGTGAAATGGTGTGGCACGTTCCATGAAACTTTCATCGAACATTCCCCACTTGATGTGGTGGCATGGCACGGCAATTACGCGCCTTATAAGTATGATCTTCGTACCTTCTCCCCCGTAGGCGCGATCTTGTTTGATCATCCCGATCCGTCAATCTATACGGTCCTTACCGCTCCAACTGATGAAGCGGGCACCGCTAATGTTGATTTCGTGATCTTCCCACCGCGTTGGATGGTGGCAGAACACACCTTCCGCCCGCCTTGGTACCATCGCAACATCATGAGCGAATTTATGGGCCTCATATACGGCCAATATGACGCCAAAGAAAAAGGATTCGTGCCCGGCGGCATGAGCCTCCACAACATGATGCTGCCCCACGGACCAGATGCCTTTGGCTATGACAAAGCAACCAAGGCTGAGCTAAAACCAGTGAAGCTGGATGGCACAATGGCCTTTATGTTTGAGACCCGCTACCCTCAACAAGTAACGGAATTCGCGGCAAAAAATGGCAAGTTACAAGACGACTATGTTGACTGCTGGGACGGCCTAGAACGCCGCTTTGATGGAACCCCACAAGGCAAACAAGATTAAGTAAGGAAATTCATGAAACTCGCTACCTTAAAAGACCAAACCCGCGATGGCCGTCTTGTTGTCGTCTCTGACGATCTAACCCAGTGCAGCGACGTTCCCCACATTGCCCGTACCTTACAAGCAGCCCTTGATGACTGGGACCATGTCGGCCCACGTTTGGAGCGGGTGGCAGAAGGTATGCGGTCTGGCTCGCAGCCAGTTCAACGATTTCATGAAGCCGATGCCGCCTCGCCCTTGCCTCGCGCTTACCAGTGGGCTGATGGGTCCGCTTATGTGAACCACGTGGAATTAGTACGCAAAGCGCGTGGTGCTGAAATTCCTGCATCTTTCTGGGAAGACCCGCTGATGTATCAAGGTGGTTCCGACACATTCATCGCCCCTCGCGATCCAATTATCATGACTGATGAAGCCTATGGCATCGACATGGAAGGCGAAGTCGCCGTCATCGTTGGCGATGTGCCAATGGGTGCCAGCCGTGAAGAAGCAGCAAGTGCCATTCGTCTCGTCATGCTGGTCAACGATGTCTCCCTGCGCGGCCTCATTCCAGCAGAACTTGGCAAGGGTTTCGGCTTCTTCCAATCAAAACCATCCTCCGCCTTTTCACCTGTCACCGTGACACCCGAAGCACTGGGCGACGCATGGGATGGCGGAAAACTGCATCTCCCATTGCTCGTCACCTATAACGACCAACCGTTTGGCAAAGCCGATGCGGGCGTGGATATGACATTCGATTTCCCAACTCTAATCGCCCACGCCGCTAAAACGCGTCCCCTATCTGCTGGAACAATCATCGGCTCAGGCACCGTTTCCAACAAGCTAGATGGAGGAGCAGGCAAAGCGATTTCAGAAGGTGGCGTTGGTTATTCCTGCATTGCAGAAATTCGCATGATTGAAACCATCAACGACGGCAAACCAACCACTGAGTTCATGAAGTTCGGTGACACCGTGCGCATTGAAATGACAGACAAAGACGGCCATTCAATTTTTGGGGCTATCGAGCAAAAGGTGGAACAACAAAATGGCTAAAGCATTCGCATCACAAGGCGACATGGCGGAAAAAGAGATTTCTTTTACGCAAGTTGGTGACGGGCTTTACGCTTTCACCGCTGAGGGTGATCCGAACTCTGGCGTTATCATTGGCGATGACAGCGTGATGATCATTGAAGCGCAAGCGACACCCCGCTTAGCACAGAAGGTGATTGAGCATGTACGCGGTGTGACGGACAAACCGATCAAGCATGTGGTGCTCACTCATTATCATGCGGTGCGTGTGCTAGGCGCATCTGCTTTCAATGCATCAGAAGTCATCATGTCAGATGCCGCCCGCGCTATGGTGCTAGAACGTGGCCAAGAAGATTGGGACAGCGAATTCGACCGCTTCCCGCGTCTTTTCCAAGGCCATGAAAGCATTCCGGGTCTGACGTGGCCGACACAGACATTTTCAAAAAGCATGACGATCTATCTTGGCAAGCGCCGCGTGGACCTCATGCATGTGGGTCGCGCTCATACAGCAGGCGACATCGTTGCTTTCGTGCCAGACCAAAACGTTATGTTCACCGGCGATATCGTTGAATATAAATCAGCTTGCTATTGCGGCGACGGTCACTTTGCAGACTGGCCAACAACGCTGGAAGCCATCCGCTCATATGATGTGGACGCCATCGCACCTGGTCGCGGTGATGCGCTTGTCGGCAAGAAAATGGTCAATGAAGCGATCGACCTCACCAACGATTTCATCCGCTCAACCTATGACCCCATCGCCCGTATTGCACGCGGTGGTGGCAGCTTGAAAGACGCATGGGATGCGTGCCGCGATGCGTGTGATGATAAGTTCAAGGATTATGCAATCTACGAACATTGCCTACCTTTCAACGTGGCCCGCGCTTATGACGAAGCACGTGGCCTAGACCACCCGCGCATTTGGACGGCGGAACGCGATAAGGAAATGTGGAACGCACTTCAGAGCTAACCAATGCTTTGGGAGGAGCAATGGCGAACTATCAATATCAACCGTTTGATTATGTGAAGCCGCCAGAGCTTGAAGGTGGTGAGGCCTCCACGGTGCCTGTCGCTATTATCGGCGCTGGGCCGATTGGTTTGGCGGCAGCGATTGATTTGGCACAGCGCGGCATCAAGGTCATCGTTCTGGATGATAACAACGTCGTTTCCATTGGCTCCCGCGCTATTTGTTGGGCGAAACACACGCTTGAAATCTTCGACCGCTTAGGCATTGGCGAGCGGATGCTTGATAAAGGCGTTACGTGGAAGATCGGGCGGCTGTTTCATGGCGAGGATGAGGTCTATAATTTCAACCTACTGCCAGAAGACGGTCACAAATATCCAGCCTTCATCAACCTGCAACAATATTACGTCGAGCAATATCTGGCCGAGCGCTGCGCGGAGTTTCCTGATCTGATTGATCTTCGTTGGAAGAACAAGGTTGTGGACCACCAAGATGATGGCGATTTGGTTCACCTAACTGTTGAAACGCCCGATGGGGCTTATGCCTTAGCCGCTGAATACGTGCTCGCCTGTGATGGCGCAGGTTCTGCCACGCGGCAACGTATGGGACTTTCATTCAAGGGTGAAACGTTCGAGGAGCAGTTCCTCATTGCTGATGTTGAAATGGAACAAAGCCCGTTTGAAACCGATGAGCCAGAGCGCTGGTTTTGGTTCAAGCCACCTTTCCATAACGGCCAGTCTGCTCTGCTTCACAAACAACCAGACAATATCTACCGCATAGACCTTCAACTCGGCCCAGATGCGGATACCGAGCATGAGAAAACCGAAGCCGCCGTTATGCCTCGCCTCAAGGCTATTCTTGGAGACAAGCCGTTCAAGCTTGATTGGATGAGCGTTTATAAATTCCAATGCGCAAAGCTGAAGCGCATGGTGCATAACCGCGTGATCTTCGTTGGTGATAGCGCTCACGTGGTTTCCCCCTTCGGCGCGCGCGGTGGCAATGGCGGCATCCATGATGTGGACAATCTTGGGTGGAAGCTGGCTGCTGTATTGGGTGGCGCGGATCAAGGCCTGATTGAGACCTACAATACTGAGCGCCTTCTTGGTGCGAGTGAGAACGTTCAAAACTCAAGCCGCGCCACGCGCTTCATGACGCCTAAGTCGTCGATGGAAATGATGTTCCGTGATGAGGTTTTGAAACTTGCTGGCAAAGAAGATTTCGCCCGCAAGCTCATCAACTCTGGCCGTCTATCAGTGCCTTGCGCCCTGCCGCTTGATCAAGAAACCGATGCAAAAGCCCCTCGCAAAATCGGCACCGTTATTGTCGATTCTCCCGTGTCGAAAGATGGCAAGGCCTGCCAGTTGATTGATTGCATGACAGGCAATCATCAATTGCTGATGCTCAACCAGAGCGGCGCTGATCTATATGACATACATGATGGGCAATTAGACACAGCACAACGCCTTAAAGATAGCACAAACCTTCTGGCCAAACGGTATGGCGTGAACTGTGCCTATCTCATTAGGCCAGACCGTTACATTGCTGCCATCACAAATGATGTAAGCGAAGAGGCACTCAACCACCTCGCCACCCTCGCCCGTCACACAGGCGCAACCAATGAGAGAGCCGCATAGCATGACAACTCTTCTCAATGATGATTTCTACGAACGCTTGATGAGCCTACATGATGGCTTGAGCGACGAACAATCAGCCCGTCTCAATGCAAGGCTCGTCCTTTTAATGGCGAACCACATTGGCGCGGGAGAAACAATGGATGGATTGCTTGAAAAAGCACAGGAGGACCAAACATGACCACTCTTTATGGCTACAAGCTTTCTTCTGCTAGCTACCGCGTGCGTATCGCGCTCAACACGGCTGGCATTACATTCGATACAGTGCCTGTGAACCTTCTAACTGGAGAGCAAAAGGACGCGGAGCACCTCGCCCGCAACCCGCAAGGCATTGTGCCTGCGCTTGATATTGACGGGCTAATGCTCACCCAATCAACCGCCATCATCGAATATCTCGATGAAACACGCGATCTCGGTTTTATGCCGAAAGACCCCGTTGAGCGCCAACGCCTGCGGGCGCTTTCCAATGCGATTGCTATGGAAATCCAGCCAATATGCAATTCTGGCCTCATTGCCCATGTGCAAACGATCGCCAAGGGCGAACCTGAACAGGTGCGCGATGATTGGATGCACAAATTTATCCGCCAAGGTTTGCTTGCGTTTGAAACGATGCTTGATCATCCAAATACAGGCCGCTTTTGTCATGGCGACAAACCAGGCCTTGCCGACTTCTGCCTCATGCCGCAAATTTTCAATGCCAATCGCTGGGGCGCGAAGATCGACGACATGACGCGGATCAATGCCATTATGGATGCCTGTAACGAACTATCAGCGTTCCAAAAAGCACATCCTGATCAGTGCGTTTAAGTTAGCTCGTCTCTCCGGCTAAATCGCGGATGATGGGACAATCTGGTCGGTTGTCGCCATTACAGGTCTCGGCCAGATGGCTTAGCGTATCGCGCAGGGATTGAAGCTCACGAATTTTGGCGTCCACTGCCTCAATCTTCGTCAAGGCTATCGCCTTCACATCAGCACTCGCGCGGTCTTCATCTTCATAGAGCGAGAAGAG
Organism: Hyphomicrobiales bacterium; assembly: GCA_039973685.1. Taxonomy (NCBI): domain Bacteria; kingdom Pseudomonadati; phylum Pseudomonadota; class Alphaproteobacteria; order Hyphomicrobiales; species Hyphomicrobiales bacterium. The sequence goes on along the minus strand of JBDWKL010000027.1, from coordinate 16,953 downwards.
TGCGCGGCATTCATCAATGCTAAACCCAAGACTTCGCGCCCGCTGTAAGAACTTCAGGCGGTGAATATCGTCGTCACTATAATCTCGATACCCATTGTTAGCACGTTGAGGTTTGATCAACTCGATTTCCTCATAAAACCGAATGGTCTTGGTGGGCAAATTAGTGAGTTCTGCAGCGCGGCCAATGTTCATAATTTTATCCCTTTAAGCCTAAGTGCGTTTGAGACGACGGAGACTGACGACAAGCTCATGGCGGCAGCAGCGATCATGGGGGATAGTAAAACGCCCCAAACAGGGAACAAAATGCCCGCTGCTATCGGCACACCAACCGCATTATAAATGAAGGCGAAGAACAAGTTTTGCTTGATATTCTTCAACGTCTCACGAGACAAGCGCACCAGCTTCAACAATCCGTTTAAATCTTCATTGAGCAAGGTCACACCTGCGCTTTCAATCGCAACATCCGCACCACTGCCAAGCGCGATACCAATATCAGCACTAGCAAGAGCCGGCGCATCGTTGATACCGTCGCCAGCCATTGCAACGCGCTTACCTTTGGCGCGCAGGTCATCGACGAGTTGCTTTTTGTCCGCAGGGAATAATCCTGCATGGACATCACCAAGCCCCAATTCTTTCGCTACATGGTTCGCCGTGATCTCATTGTCGCCCGTGGCCAAAATAACCTCAATCCCTTCATGGGTCAGAGCTTCCAGCGTCGCCTTTGCGCTTTCGCGTATCGGGTCAGAAATAGCTATCGCGCCGATGAGTTGCTCACTGCTGGCGAGAAGAATAACGGTCTTGCCTTGTTCTTGCAGAGTCTGAATTTCTTCTGTTGGCGGCATGAGACCATTTGCTTCCATCAAAGCCTCATTGCCGAGAAAGACAATTTGCTCATTCAAAACACCACCAACACCATGCCCCACAATTGCTTCAAAACCTGTGACAATAGAAAGCGAAACGCCTTGCTTTTCAGCATGGTCCAAAACCGCACGAGCAAGAGGATGTTCTGATCCACGTTCGAGAGATGCAGCCATCGACACGATGTCGATCTCGCTTACATCGGAGAATGCGATGACATCGCTGACGGATGGCCTCCCCTCAGTCAATGTGCCTGTCTTATCAACCACGAGCACATCCACCTTCGCCATCGCCTCCAAGGCGCGAGCATCTTTGATGAGCAAGCCATTTAACGCGCCGATGCCGCTTGCGATTGTAACTGACATGGGGGTTGCAAGCCCAAGAGCACAGGGGCAAGCGATAACAAGAACAGAGACCGCTGCGACCACGCCAAATGGGGTGTTGTTAAAAGCGAAAGACCAGACCAAGAAAGCGAGCACCGCAACCAGTACAACAGCAGGCACGAAAACCGATGACACTTGATCTGCCAACCGCTGGATCGGCGCTTTGCTGCGTTGAGCATTGGCAACCATCGCCACGATGCGCGACAATATCGTGTCCGCGCCAACTTGCTCCGCCCCCACGATCAAGGTGCCGTTTTGGTTGAGCGTGCCTGTGCTCACACGGTCGCCCACCTGTTTTGAAATAGGAACAGGCTCGCCCGTGATCATGCTTTCATCAATATAGCTTTGACCGTCTTCAATCACCCCATCAACGGGAACGCTTTCACCAGGCCGCACACGCAGGCGGTCACCTTCCAAAATATTATCAAGCGGCGCGTCGTATTCATCGCCGTCCGGCGTGATACGTCTCGCCGTGCTTGGCGCTAAGCCGACCAATGCACGCACCGCATCACCCGTGCGGTCGCGGGCGCGTAGCTCAAGCATTTGGCCGAAGAACACAAACGCGGTGATGACGGCGGCTGCTTCAAAATAAAGCGGCGCATGGCCTGCTGCATCGAGGATTGATGTTGGAAAGAGAGACGGCAACAAAACGCCTGCCACGCTAAAGATATAAGCCGTACCAACGCCCAGCATGATGAGCGTCCACATATTATAATTTCTTGTAAGAAGCGACGACCAACCGCGCTCCATCAAAGGTTTTGCCGCCCATAAAACCACAGGCGTGGCGAGTATCAGCTCAACCCAACGCGCGGTGGTTTCGCCAATCCAGTCACGAATAGGCAATCCAACCCAACCACCCATGGTCAAAATCACAATCAAACCCGCACAAATAGCGCTCCCCCAAAAGCGTTTGGTAAAATCGATCAGCTCTTCATTGGGGCCATCAGAAACACCGCCTTCAACCTCTAACGCCATGCCGCAAGTTGGGCATGGCACGGGGTCGTGCTCCTCGACTTCGGGACACATAGGGCAAATATATTTAGCCCCCTCCACCTTCTTTGCGGCCTTAATGTTGTTATTGCCAGAAAGATAGAAATACGGATCAGCCTCAAATTTATCGTGGCATCCGTGGCAACAAAAATGCTGCGTCACGCCCTTATAGGTAAGGCTTGGCTTTCCTTTGGATAGGTTAACCGACATGCCGCAGACGGGGTCTATGGCATGGGTTTCTTGCGGGATTTTTGATGCTTGTTCCAAAACGAAAAATGGGCCTGTTTGATGATCAACAGGCCCATGATAGACATTCCAGTAACTAGAAGGTCAAGCGTGTATTTTATTCACGCTACTTTTCAAGCTTAGCAACTGCCGCTTCAATCCGGTCCATTGCTTCAGTCAGTACATCTTCTGATGTTGCCGTTGAAATGCGGAAGAAGGGCGAGAGGCCGTAAGCATCGCCGGGCACGGCCGCAATTTTGGCTTCATCAAGCAGGAACTGCGCGAAATCAATATCGTTTTCGATTGTCTTACCCTCAGGCGTTTTCGCGCCAATGCAGCCGTCACAGCCAATCAACGCATAAAAGGCACCACCAGGGGGATCTAGGGTCAGGCCATCAATTTTGGCTACACGGTCCACCACGAGATTACGACGGTTTTCAAATGCCTCACGGAAACGGTGTACTTCGTCTTGCGGGCCATTTAGTGCAGCAACGGCGGCAGCTTGCGCAACAGAACAAGCACCAGAAGAAATCTGCGATTGCACCTTGGTCATCGCCTTAATCAAAGGCTGAGGCCCTGCCCCATAACCAATGCGCCAGCCTGTCATGGCATAGGCTTTCGACACACCATTGACGGTGAGAACGCGGTCTTTCAGATCGGGACACACTTCGGCGAATGAATCGAATTTCTGACCATCAAACAAGATGTGCTCATAAATCTCATCTGAGAGAACCATCAAGTTTGGATGCTTTGCGACCACCGCACCAATGGCTTTGAGATCATCAGCAGAGAACACAGCGCCAGATGGATTTGACGGCAGGTTCAAGAACAACCAACGGCTTTTTGGCGTAATCGCCGCCTCTAGGTTTTCAGGTGTCAGGCGAAACCCGTCTTCGGCCGTACAAGGCACAGACACAGGCTTGCCGCCCAAGATCAACACGATGTCCGCATAAGAACCAAAATAAGGGGCGCATAGGAGCACTTCGTCGTCTTGTTCAATGGAAGCCATGATCGCATTAAAAATAATCTGCTTGGCGCCGTTACTGACGATGACCTCAGAGACGTCATAATCGAGATTATTATCGCGTTTCAGCTTATCAGATACAGCCTGCTTCAATGCCGCCGTTCCGTCATGCGGCGGATAGCGGGTTTCGCCTTTAAGGGCCGCTGCATGAGCTGCTTCAACAATATGCTTCGGCGTATCAAAATCTGGCTCGCCAAGACCGAGGTCAATCACGTCTTCACCACGCGCACGGGCAGCTTTCGCGGCAGCGCTTACAGTTGCAGAGGCGGATGGTTTTACTGGGGCCAAACGGGAGGAAACATAATTCATGGAAAAACCTTCTGAATAACAAGCAATTTATAGCTTCGTTACAGACCTACCCGCCCAATGGCAAGGTAATGGCTATAAAACATCAGTGAACGACCGCTTTGCCTGTATAATTACTCGCCGCGATTATCAACAATACGAACCGCCTTACCTTGCGAACGCGCCACAGAATTTTCACCCCCTGCTCGCACTTCCGCAGAAATACCGATGGTCTCTTTGATCAAACGGCTCAATTCTTTGGAGGCCACGTCGCCATTGCCATCCTTCAGCGTCTCACAATGGACTATCATATGGTCCATGCGATCTTTCTTGGTCAGTTCAATTTGGAAATGGGCAGACAGCGCCTCAACCTTCATGAGCTGCTCTTCAATCTGGGTTGGGAACACATTGACACCGCGCAAGATCATCATGTCATCACTGCGTCCTGTCACCTTTTCCATACGCCGCATGGTGCGCGCTGTACCCGGCAAAAGGCGGGTTAGATCGCGGGTGCGATAACGGATGATTGGGAAGGCTTCTTTGGTAAGCGATGTAAAGACCAATTCACCCAGCTCGCCATCTGGTAAGACTTCGCCAGTATCAGGATCAATCACTTCGGGATAGAAATGATCCTCCCAAATATGTGGCCCGTCTTTGGTCTCAACGCACTCACTCGCCACACCTGGACCGATAATTTCTGATAGGCCATAAATATCCACCGCATGCATATCAAAGGCGTCTTCCACCTCTTTACGCATGGCGTTGGTCCAAGGCTCCGCCCCAAACACGCCAACCTTCATCGGGCTTTTGCGCGGGTCGCGACCTTGGCGATGATATTCATCGAGGATCGACAACATATAAGATGGTGTTACCGTAATGCCCGTTGCCTGAAAATCTTCCATCAACCGCACTTGGCGCTCTGTCATGCCGCCAGAAATGGGCACCACGGTCAGCCCCATTTTCTCTGCGCCCGTATGAACACCAAGTCCGCCTGTAAACAGGCCATAACCATAGCCATTATGCAGCAGGTCACCTTTACGCAGGCCCGCCGCCTTGAGGCTTCTGGCAATCACACCAGCCCACATATCAATATCATTTTGGGTATAACCAACCACAGTCGGCTGGCCAGTGGTGCCAGAAGAGGCATGAACGCGGACAAGCTCCTCACGGGGTACAGCAAACATGCCGAACGGATAGTTATCGCGCAGGTCTGCTTTCACCGTAAAAGGAAATTTCGCAAGGTCTTCAAGCGAAGTCAGATCATCTGGATGTACGCCCGCATCATCGAATGATTTCTTATAGTGGGGAACATTATCATAGGCCCGTTTCAGCGATGTCTTCATGCGCTCCAATTGAACGCTTTGCAGTTCATCACGGCTTGCCGTTTCAATTGGCTCCAAATCGCCCGCTTTTGGTGATAAGTCTTCCATTCGTTCCTCCCGACGCGCCGTTAAGCAGCTTCCAACATCATGGCAATTCCTTGGCCCACGCCAATACACATGGTGCAAACAGCACGGTTTGCGCCGCGTTCTTGCAATTCATGCGCTGCCGTTAGCACAAGCCTAGTGCCAGACATGCCAAGCGGATGACCCAGCGCAATTGCGCCGCCATTTGGATTGACGAAATCAGCATCATCCGCAACGCCAAGTTGACGCAGAACCGCGAGGCCCTGACTGGCGAATGCTTCATTGAGCTCGATGATATCAATATCGCTGATTTTATGGCCCGTGCGCTCTAAAAGCTTGGTCGTGGCAGGTGCTGGCCCAATGCCCATAATGCGCGGTTCAACACCTGCAATGCTTGTTGCAACAACTTTCGCTTTTGGGGTCAAACCGTATTTTTCAACCGCCTCAGCAGACGCAATCAATAAGGCCGCCGCCCCATCATTGGTGCCTGATGCATTGCCCGCCGTTACACTGCCGCCTTCTCGAAACGGCGTTGAAAGGCTTGCGAGCTTCTCAAGCGATGTTTCACGCGGATGCTCATCAGTTTCAAACAAAATCGGATCTTTGCGACGTTGTGGCACGCTGATAGGTGTAATCTCTTTCGCTAAACGACCTGACGCTATCGCTTTGGCTGCCTTTTGTTGACTGTTAAACGCGAAGGCATCTTGATCTTCTCGCGAAATCTGGAAATCTTCGGCAACATTCTCCGCCGTTTCTGGCATGGAATCGACGCCAAACTCTTTCTTCAATTGCTTGTTGATGAAGCGCCAGCCAATCGTCGTGTCATAAATTTCAGCCTTGCGCGAAAAAGCAGCATCTGGCTTTGGCATAACAAACGGTGCACGGCTCATGCTTTCCACACCACCAGCTAAAATGAGGTCTGCTTCACCTGCTTTGATCGCGCGGGCAGCTTGAGAAATAGCATCGAGACCAGAACCACAAAGACGGTTGAGCGTCGCCCCGCCAATCGTTTGTGGTAGGCCCGCGAGCAAAACGGCCATACGCGCTACATTGCGGTTATCTTCACCCGCCTGATTAGCGCACCCAATAATCACATCATCAATCGCTGCTGCATCCAGATTAGGCGCAGACGCACAAACCGCCTTCATCACAGTGGCAAGCAAATCATCAGGCCGCACAGACGATAACGTGCCACCATAACGACCAATTGGAGACCGCAGCCCCTCACAAATATAAGCTTCTCTCACGCTTCATCCTCTTGAAAATGTTGACCCGAAACCTCTCGCGACACACCGCGAAAATGGACGAGTTCCTCACCTGATTGATTGGTCACAACCACATCATAAACACCCGTGCGACCTGTCCTGTTTGCTTCTTTTGCATGGGCTATCAGCGTGTCACCTTTCTTACCCGGCACCAGATAAGTAACAGAACAATGCTGACCAACCACATTCTTGTTGTATGAGTTACAAGCAAAGCCGAAAGCGCTATCAGCCAGCGAAAAAATGATGCCGCCGTGGCACGTATCATGACCGTTAAGATGATCTTCTTGCACCGCCATTGTCAGCACGGCTTCACCTGGTGCGACACGTTCAATCGTAAACCCCAATGCTTTGCTCGCACGATCATTTGCCCACATATTTGCGGCAGATTTTTCAGCTCTTTCTTGGGCAGACAATGGCATTTTGAAAATGATCCTTATGAGCTGTCAACAGCCCTTAAAATTGGGCGCGCGTTTATCGAGAAAAGCAGAAACGCCTTCCTTATAATCATGAGAACGACCGCACACACCTTGGGTCTCCGCTTCCAACACAACTTGCTCTTCGAGCGAGTTGGTTCCAGCTTGCGCAATCAATTGTTTTGTCTTTGCAAGGCCAAGTGTTGCACCTTGGGCAAAATCAGCGGTCATGGTGCGGGCTGCATCCATAAGTTCATCTTGTGGGTAAACCTTCCAAACAAGGCCCCACGCATGAGCGGTTGCAGCGTCAATCGGTTCAGCACTCATCGCCCATGCTTTTGCGCGTAACGGTCCGAGCAAATGAGTAAGGTTCCAAGTACCACCAGCATCTGGAACAAGGCCCACTTTTGCAAAGGACTGAATGAATTTTGCTTTGTCGGAGGCTAGTAAAATATCGCAGGAAAACGAGATGTTTGCCCCCGCCCCAGCAGCTACACCGTTAACAGCACAAATTACTGGCTTTTCAAGGGCTTGCAATCGTTTGATGAGAGGGTTGTAGAGACGTGAAATCGTATCATTGAGGTCTGGCGGCCCGTCCATTTTTCGAGGGTCGCGGCCATCTAAATCTTGCCCCGCACAAAAGCCACGGCCAGAACCTGTTAAGAGAACGGCGCGAATATCTGGCTCGCTTGCACGGTCTAAAGCATCGCGTAATTGGGCGTGCATTTCATCGTTAAATGAGTTCAATCTGTCAGGACGATTGAGGGTAATTTCCATCCAACCGTCATGCATATTCGTCAAAATAAATTCCGACATAGAGCCTCCCAACTCGATGAAAAAATCATTGCATCCAAATCACAACTAATGAAGTAATGGAAAAATTGAAAGGGAGTTTTATGGAAATTTTATCGCTAAACAGTTTTGCACACGGCGAGTGGATAGCTGCCAATGGAGACAAAAGAGCCGTCCCATCAGCCGTAACTGGAGACGTAATTGCCGAGATCGGAAGCACGCCCCTTTCCTACTCCAACATGATTGATTACGCGATCACAAAGGGTGGTCCAGCCCTTCACAAAATGACGTTTCACGACCGCGCCCGCATCCTCAAAGCGCTCGCAATTTACCTGCGCGAACGGCGCGATCACCTCTATGATCTTTCCTACAATACGGGCGCAACATTGGGTGACAGTAAGGTCGATATTGATGGCGGCATCATCACCACCCAAGTCTTCGCCTCCAAAGGTCGTCGCGAAATGCCAGATGAGCGTATTTACATCGATGGCGAGGTTGAACAACTCAGCCGCAATGGCACATTTCTTGGTCAGCACGTCTGCACACCGCTTCAAGGCGTCGCCGTCCACATCAACGCTTTCAATTTTCCCGTCTGGGGCATGTTAGAAAAATTCGCACCGACATTTTTGGCAGGCATGCCAGCTATCATCAAGCCGGCAACATCTACCAGCTATGTGGCTGAAGCTTGTTTCCGTATGATGATCGAAAGCGGTCTCCTGCCTGATGGTGCGATCCAACTGATTGTTGGCAGCACTGGCGATCTACTCGATCAGCTCGGTTCGCAAGATGTAGTGAGTTTTACAGGCTCGGCTGATACCGCGCTGATGTTGCGTTCCAATCCCAAGTTGATGGCCAACTCCACCCGTTTTGCCGCAGAACAGGACAGCCTCAACGCTTCTGTTCTTGGACCTGACGCCATAGTCGGCACACCAGAGTTTGATCTTTTCGTCAAAGAAGTCGCACAAGAAATGACCGTAAAGGCTGGTCAAAAATGCACGGCTATTCGTCGCCTCATGGTGCCTGAGGCCACGATTGAGCCTGTGATTGAGGCAATCAAACAACGCCTTTCAAAAACCACCATTGGCGACCCACGGCTGAAAGAAACCCGCATGGGTGCCCTTGCCTCACAGGCACAACGGGCTGATGTTTTAGCAAAGGCTGAACTGTTATCTAGCGAATGCGAATGCGTATTTGGCAATGCCGACCTGCCAACTGTCGAAGGAGCGGATGCACAAAAAGGCGCGTTTGTTTCGCCGCAACTATTTTATTGCGCCAACCCTGATGAAGCGACAAACATCCATGCCGTTGAAGCCTTCGGCCCCGTTGCAACCATCATGCCCTATTCAGACGCCAACCACGCAGCTCAATTGCTCAACCGTGGCGGCGGCTCGCTGGTTGCCTCGATCATCACGCATGATCCTGAAGTTGCCCGCGAAATGGTGCTGGCGTCCGCGTCTCACCACGGACGGCTCTATTTCAACGACCGTACCTCGATGGGCGAAGCAACAGGTCACGGCGCACCGTTGCCTCACATGGTGCATGGTGGGCCAGGCCGTGCAGGCGGCGGCGAAGAGCTTGGTGGCATTCGTGGCGTGATGCACTACATGCAACGCACGGCGATACAGGGTAGCCCTGATATTTTGACCGCCATCTCAGGCCGTTGGATTAAGGGCGCAAAAGAGATTGAGGCTCCAGCCCATCCCTTCACTCGCAGCTTTGATGAGGTGCAAATTGGCGAAACAATTCACACCGCTCCACGCAAAGTGACCTTGGAGGACATCGAACATTTCGCCAATTTCACAGGCGATACATTTTATGCCCACATGGATGATGAAGCCGCAAAAGCAAACCCGTTCTTCCCCGGTCGCGTTGCCCATGGATACTTACTTTTGAGTTTTGCAGCGGGACTTTTCGTGGAACCAAACCCCGGCCCTGTGCTCGCCAATACGGGCCTTAATGAGCTGAGTTTTCAAAAACCAGTTGCAGCAGGTGACAGCATCAAAGTGCGCCTAACGGTGAAACGCAAAACAAAACGCACAGACACCTATGGCGAAGTGCGCTGGAATGTTACGCTCACCAATCAAGACGATGAGCAAGTGGCCGAATATGAACTTTTGACCATGAACGAATACGGCAAATAAAACAGGCGAATGACGACGCTCCCCACCCTCACCCCGTTTTTAAACGAACTGCACAAAACCAGCCGCCTGCGTGTTTGGTCCATTGTCGTGACGATCTTCGGCGACCTCGTTCAACCGCGCGGCACACCGATTTCCACACAAGAGCTTTTGCAATTAACCGACGCAATCGGCATTGAGGGCAACGCCCTTCGAACAGCCATGTCTAGGCTTGCGAAAGAAGGCTGGCTTACACGCCATAAACAAGGCCGCACCAGCGCCTATAGTCTCAGCAAGTCTGGCGCGAACACCTTCCTTGCCGCCTCTGAACGGATTTATCATCCTAGCTTTTTCAGCACCAACGATCAGTGGCACCTCGCCATTCACAACGAGCCGATTGATCCAACAACAGTTGATCACGCAACGTCTTTCCAGATCAACAAGACCACATGCCTCAGCCAAGAACCTTTGGCGGGCAAAGATTGCCTGACACTTGAAGCGACCATTGAGGACATACCAAATTGGGTAAAAGATCAGCTTATTCCTCAATCGCTCAGCGATAATTACCAAACTTTGCATGACTTGCTGCAATCCATTGATACCTCCAATGCAGCGAACCTCTCCCCATTGGAAGCCATGGCGCTTCGTTTCATCACCATCCATTTTTGGCGACGCCTTGTCTTGCGCCACCCGCTTTTGCCTCAAAGCCTTTCGAATGCTGATTGGGTCGGTGGCAAGACGCACGCACAGGTGAAAGCGCTTTATGGTCACGTCATCATCTCATCGGAAAACTGGTGGGAAACGCCTACGACTGACACAGGTTTAAAACACCTTCAGCAGCGCTTCCAATAATTAAAAATATTACAAAATATTCTTGATTTAATATTTTTCGTAACATATATTGTTTGATGAGGATTGACGGAGGCTCGCATGTATTCGCAAGGATTAATCGGCGCAAAAACTGAAACGGAAGAGACGCAAGAATTTCTTGATGCCTTTCAAGCCCGTATCGATGCCGATCAAAAGATCGAGCCGAACGATCCAATGCCTGCTGCCTACCGCAAGACCTTAGTGCGCCAAATCGGGCAGCACGCCCATTCTGAAATCGTCGGCATGTTGCCAGAAGGTAACTGGATTACCCGCGCGCCAACCCTGCGCCGAAAAGCGGCCCTACTCGCCAAAGTACAAGATGAAGGTGGCCACGGGCTTTATCTTTATTCCGCCGCTGAAACGCTGGGCGTTACGCGCAAGCAGATGACGGAAGAGCTCTTATCTGGCAAAGCGAAATACTCATCCATCTTCAATTACCCGACACAAACATGGGCAGACATTGGCGCAATTGGTTGGCTGGTAGATGGCGCGGCGATTATGAACCAAGTGCCGCTTTGCCGCTGCTCTTATGGGCCCTATGCACGCGCCATGATCCGCGTTTGCAAGGAAGAAAGCTTTCACCAGCGCCAAGGCTATGAGCTGATGATGGCCCTTGCACAAGGCGCGCCTGAGCAGAAAGAAATGGCCCAAGATGCGTTGAACCGCTGGTGGTGGCCAAGCCTGATGATGTTTGGCCCAGATGATTCTGAAAGCACTCATGGCGACCAATCCACTGCTTGGAAAATCAAGCGTTTCACGAACAACGAACTGCGTCAAAAATTCATTGATGCCACTGTGCCTCAAGCTGAATTCATCGGCCTCACCATTCCAGACCCAGACCTCAAATGGAATGAGGAAAAGAACGACGGCAAAGGCGGTTATGATTTTGGTCCGATTGATTGGGACGAGTTTTGGAAAGTCGTCAAAGGCAATGGCCCAATGAACAAGCAGCGCATAAAAACCCGCCGCAAGGCATGGGAAGACGGCGAATGGGTGCGCGAGGCAGCGCTTGCCCATGCCGCCAAACGTCGCGAGCGGGCGCAAGCTGCCAAAGTAGCGGCGGAGTAGGATTGATCATGGCTGACGAGACAAATAATTCTGGCGAAATTCCACTATGGGAAGTGTTCATCCGCCCGCGCAACGGATTGGCCCACCGCCATTGCGGTTCGCTCCATGCAGCTGATGCAGAAATGGCAATCCAAGCGGCGCGTGACGTCTACACACGACGCGGCGAAGGAACATCGGTCTGGGTTATTCCGTCAAGTGAGATTGTCGCTTCAGACCCGCAGAACAGCGAAGAGCTGTTCGATCCATCGGATGACAAAATCTACCGCCATCCAACCTTCTACGATATTCCCGACGAAATTGGGCATATGTAATGGCGGACACCAAAAGCGCCCTTTTCCAAAACCTGCTGCAGTTGGCTGATGATCATTTAATCCTCGGTCATCGCCTATCAGAATGGTGCGGCCATGCGCCGATGCTGGAAGAAGATTTGGCCATGCCCAACATCGCGCTTGATCTCATCGGTCAGGCCCGTAGCCTCTACACTTATGCTGGCGAGGTTGAGGGAAAAGACCGCGATGAAGATCAGCTTGCTTACTTGCGGCTAGAGCGGGAGTATCAAAACCTCTTAATCTGCGAACGACCAAACGGTGACTTCGCCCACACCATGCTGCGCCAATTGTTCTTCGCCTGCTTTATGGAAGCTTATTGGCAGGAAGCACTAACCTCACCAGATGAAACCCTGCGCGGCATTGCAGGTAAAGCAATCAAAGAGGTCGCCTATCATATTCGCCATAGCGGTGAATGGGTGATCCGCCTTGGTGATGGCACCGAAGAGAGCACCCGACGCACTCAAGAAGCGCTGGAAGAACTCGCGCCTTATTTGCCTGAGTTCTTTGAAAGCAATGAGGTCACGCAAGCGCTTGCAACAGCCGATGTTTTGCCAGATCCAGCAAGCTTGCAACAAAAGTGGCTAGACCGTATCGCGCCGATTTTTGCAGAAGCTCTCTTACCCGTCCCTGACCTTGCCCCTGCTCAAACGGGTGGGCGCAAAGGACACCACACAGAAGACATGGGCTTTCTACTCGCAGACCTTCAATACCTGCAACGGACCTATCCGGGGCTTTCATGGTAAGTGCCGCCCTCTCCTTTGATGACAAAGCAACCGAGCGCCGCGCTTATGAAGTGGCAGCACAGGTGCTTGATCCAGAAATTCCGGTATTGACCATCGAAGACCTCGGCATCTTGCGGAGCGTTGAGATAGATGAACAGGGCCGCGCCGTCGCTGACCTCACACCAACTTATTCTGGCTGCCCAGCTGTGCTTGCTATTGAACTAGCAGTTGAAAACGCTCTTCGAGCAGCAGGCTTTGAGCCAGTTATAAACCGCGTGATTTCACCTGCATGGACAACGGACTGGATAACAGATCAAGGACGCGACAAGCTCACGGCCTATGGCATCGCACCACCCGTAAAAGGCGAGAACTCAAAACGCGCGCTCTTTGGTGAGACGGTAGTCACCTGCCCGCGCTGCCAATCAACGGAGACGGAAAAGGTCTCAGAGTTTGGCTCCACCGCCTGTAAAGCCCTATACCGTTGCACAAATTGCGCGGAACCGTTTGACTATTTCAAGTGCATTTAAGGCGGCGAAATGAGCAATAAAACACCCCGCTTCCACACGCTTCAAGTTTCATCCGTCGATCAAGACACGGCTGATAGCGTGGTGATCAGTTTCACCATTCCGCAAGAATTGGAAGACGACTTCACCTTCACCCCCGGTCAATATTTGACACTCAGAACTGAAATCAACGGCGAAGACACAAGGCGTTCTTATTCCATCTCATCGCCTCTCGGCGCAGAGCACTTAAGCGTCGGTGTAAAGCGCATTGAGGACGGCGCTTTCTCATCCTTCGCACAAACGCTTAAAGCTGGCGACACGCTCTCGGTGATGACGCCACAAGGCCGCTTCATGGCGCCGATTGGTGGCACGCATAATTACCTGCTGCTAGCTGCCGGTTCTGGTGTAACCCCCATCCACTCCATCGCCCGCTCTGTTCTGGAGGGCGAGGCTGATAGTCGTGTTACCCTTTGCTATGCCAATCGCAATACCGACAGCGTTATGTTCAAGTCGTCGTTTGATGATTTGAAGGACCAATATCTCACCCGCTTTCTCATGACCCATGTGATGGATGAAGAAGCGCAAGATGTGGATTTATTCAACGGGCGGTTGGATGCAGAAAAACTGCAAACCATGGCAACGCGCGGGCTGATTGATCCACTAAGTTATGACGCTATTTATGTTTGCGGGCCAGAGCCGATGATCAAGGCCGCTTCATCAGCGCTTGAAGACTTGGGTGTTGAGAAAAATCGCATCAAGTTCGAACTCTTCACCCCATCAACGCCGCTTCGCACGGCAGGGTCAGCGCAAAAGGCAACCAACGCCAGCGATGCAGAAATTGAAATTGTGCTTGATGGTTCGCGGCGCAAATTCCCGCTTTCCAAAGAGCAACCCTTACTAGAAGCCGCCGCCCAATCTGGCCTCGACCTACCCTATTCCTGCGCCAATGGCATGTGCGCCACATGCCGCTGCAAATTAGTGGAAGGTGACGCTGAGATGATCCAGAACTTCTCACTGGAAGAATGGGAAACCAATGACGGCTTCGTGCTCGCGTGCCAATTACGCGCACTCAGCAAGAAAGTTGTTTTGGATTTCGACGCGGTTTAATTATCTAGCCAGCACTGCCCGTGCGATAACGAAATGAACCAGACCCTGTGGCGATCAATTCGCCCGTCTCGTCAATTACTTTACCTTCGGCAAAGAACACCTTCCTGCCGCCACCAATTTTCACCCCTTCGGCAATCAGCATTTTGCCCTTAGGGCGCGACAGATAGTTCACCGTCATGGAGAGCGTCATCGCGAATTTCTTGTTGTCGGGGTCGCCCGTAAAACATCCGCAATATCCCATCGCCGTATCAAGCAGAGACGCGTGCACACCACCATGCGGCAGGCCGTAGCGATTGGTGAGCTTCGGTTTCATCTCGGCCTGAATACGCACCAGTGTTTCGGTCCATTCCACCATCTCAAAACCGAGCAAGGCTTGGTACTCATAGGGGGCTTCAATAATATCTGGATGGGTCGCCATCGCCGCTTATCTCCTGAATTGGTCTTTAAATCGCGGTCAAACCGCCATCAATTGAAATTGCTTGCCCCGTCATGAAGCTATTTTCTTCGTCGCAAATCCATAACATCGCTTGCACGATCTCTCCGCTTTCTGCGACCCGCTGCATTGGCACACGTGAGGAAATTTGCTGATAAGCCTCACTGCGTTCAATGCCACGGCTTTCACCAAACTTATCGGCAATCTCAGAAAACAATGGCGTGTCAGCGAAAGACGGACATAACGCATTCACCCGCACCCCTTTGCGCGCCACTTCGTCGGCTGCGGCTTTGGTCAGGCCAATAACCGCGTGCTTGGAGGCTGCATAGGCGGACATATATCCAGCACCAACCAGCCCTGCAGCAGAAGAGACATTGAGGATAGCACCTGCTCCCTGCTTAATCATCGGTGGCAATTGGTGTTTCATGCCCAAGAAAACGGACCGTGCATTGACTGCCATTGCCTTTTCATAAGTCTCAACGTCGAGTGCTGTGATTGGTGCCATCTCATGGGCGATACCCGCGTTATTGATAGCCACATCCAACTTGCCGAATTTGGAAAGACAGGCGGCCACATGGTCTTTCATCTGCTCTTCTTCGGTGACATCGAGCTTTTCGGTCAAAATGTCTACGCCAACAGTTCGAAGTTGCTCGCCCAACGCCTCAAGCGCCTGTTCATCAATATCTGAAAGCACAAGCAGCGCCCCTTCTACCGCGAAACGCTTAGCCGCCTCAGCGCCAAACCCACCAGCAGCACCTGTGATCATTACGACTTTATCTTGGTAACGCCCCTCATTCATAACCAAGTGCCTTTAAACCACCCGCTGCAAAGGCGGGCACATGGGCACCAAGCTCCAGTGCTTTTTTCGGATTAGACGCATTGCCATCAAGGGCACGGCGTTTCACCCCTTCTAAGACGGCGGCCATGCGGAAGAAACAGAATCCAAGATAGAACCCAAAATTCTCAATTTTCTCGATGCCCCGATGAGCGCAATAAAGGTCGATGAATTCTTGATCACTCAACAGACCATGTGCCGCGCGATCAACACCTGCTAGCCCACGCCCCAATTTTCCAGTTGGCATTTGCCATTGCATGATCACGCCCGCAAGGTCAGCATATGGGTGGCCGAGGGTTGAGATTTCCCAATCCAAAACCGCGAGGCACTTCTCACTGTTCTTATCAAAGATCATATTGTCGATGCGGTAGTCACCATGCACCAGCGTGCGCAAACCATCTTCTTCTGGCATATGCTCATCAAGCGCTGCCATGAGACGGTCCATCGGCTCCAGCTCTTGCGTTTTTGAGGCAAGATATTGCTTCGACCATCGCGAGATTTGCCTCACGTAATAATTACCAGACGGGCCATATTCAGAAAGACCAACAGCATTAATATCAACATCGTGAAGCGCTGCTAAAACACGGGCCATTTCTGATAGAACAGGCTTGCGCTCTTCAACCGCTAGATCAGGCAAACGCGGGTCATCAAAGCCGCGTCCGTCCACGTGGTCCATAATATAAAACTGAGACCCAAGAACGCTATCATCATCTGACAGCACATGCATTCTTGCGACAGGAACAGCGCTTCCCGCTAAGGCGCTTTGCACGCGAAATTCGCGATCAACCGCATGGGCAGATTTCAAAAGCTCACCCATCGGTTTGCGGCGTAATACAAAGTTCTTCGCGGCAGTCTCAAGCAGATAAGTCGGGTTTGATTGTCCCGTCTCAAACTTAGTGACGTTGGTCACATCACCAAAGCCATTCATCCGCTCACGCACATAGGTGGCGACGGCTGCAATATCTAAGTTTTGCGCCTCGTCAGACATAGCGAACTATAGCACCTCAAAGAGACCAGCAGCACCCATACCGCCGCCGACACACATGGTGGAAACCACGTATTTCGCGCCGCGCCGTTTGCCCTCAATCAAGGCATGACCAACCATGCGCGCGCCCGACATGCCATAAGGATGGCCGATGGAAATGGCGCCACCATTCACGTTTAAAACGTCATTCGGAATACCCAGCTTGTCACGGCAATAAAGCACCTGCACGGCGAACGCTTCATTAAGTTCCCAAAGGCCAATATCATCCATTTTGAGATTGTGCTTTTCAAGCAGTGCTGGCACAGCATAGATCGGGCCGATGCCCATCTCATCTGGCGCACAA